>CAYWMZ010000018.1:0-12580 GCA_964459485.1 uncultured Desulfocapsa sp.
GGCTAAGCAGTTCTTTTTTCCGCGTAAGGGTGTTGTATATATTGACTGGCATAGTGAGTGAATCTGGAAAGCTGTTTGCATTTATTAAGGAACTGAGGTTAATTCGTTACATCAGCAAACAGTACCATAAATAGGTTGCGGGGAAAAGAGAAGAATGAGCAAAAGTGTGGATGAAAGGATACAAAACGTCGCAATAGAAAAAGCGAGTCTGTGGAAGGCGTTAATGAATAAAAGGATGTTAATTTGCATCTTTAACGGCTTTACTGCCGGCCTCCCGTTATATTTTTTGGCGCAGCTTATCCCGGCATGGTTGAGAAGTGAAAGTGTTGATCTGAAAACCATTGGTTTTTTTGGGCTGGTGCTGCTCCCTTTTTCTTTTAAATATCTCTGGGCCCCTTTTTTGGATCGCTACGTACCTCCCTTTTTAGGGAGACGACGTGGCTGGATGATGGTGAGCCAGGTTGCTCTGCTCGCATTTATGGTGTCGTTGGCCCTGTTAAAGCCGCAGGAGAATATTGAGATAATTTTATACGTTGGTCTTGCGATTGGTTTTTTCTCAGCCACTCAGGATATTGTGCTTGATGCTTACCGTCGTGAACTACTGCCTGATAATGAATTGGGACTTGGAAACTCATTCTATGCAAATGCGTATAGAGTTGCCGGTTTCATACCAGGCGGGCTGGGACTTATTTTGGCTGATTTTATGCCGTGGTCCATGGTTTTTATTGTGGTTTCCTTGTTTATGCTGGTGGGAATTATTCACACCTTTGTCATTGCCGAAATCGACACCCAGGTCCCCCCACCAAAGTCCTTGCGGGAGGCTGTTGTAGAACCGTTTAAAGAGTTCTTTTTGAGGGATGGCTTTAAGTCCGGTGTGCTGATCTTACTGTTCATCTTTTTCTATAAATTTGGTGATACGGTGGCGACTGCACTCATAACACCATTTTATCTTGATATGGGTTTTTCAAAAACAATCATTGGTACAGTGGCCAAGGTGGTTGGCTTGTGGTCAATGTTGATTGGCGGGGGTGTGGGAGGCTTGATGATGTACCGAATGGGAATCAACAAGGCTCTGTGGGGTTTTGGAGTTGTTCAGGTGCTGTCTATTTTTGGCTTTGCTTTGCTCAGTGAAGTGGGGGCAAATGTCTGGGTTTTAGGTGGAGTAGTTGCTTTTGAATATCTTGGTGTTGGGCTTGGTTCGGCAGCCTTAATGGCATTTATTGCCAAAAGTACCAATAAGAAATTCACCGGTACCCAGCTTGCCCTGCTCAGTTCCTTATTTGCCATACCCAAATCTTTTTCTGGAATATTAGCAGGAGTGTTAGTTGAAGGAATTACAGAAAAAGACGGAATGTTCTACTCAGTTTTGGGAACCGTGAATGGGATCGGATATACCAATTTCTTTTATGTCTGCGCACTACTGGCAATTCCTGGAATGGTACTGCTTATTTGGGTTGCCCCGTGGGGGGCAGATCAGCAGATCAAAGCAAGGATGAGCTAATAATGGGTGCCTAAGGTACTTCTACGTTCCTGCGTGGCTATGGCAGCTCGTGGGAGTTTAAAAAATGGATGAGTTTTCGGTGTCCTGCAGGAAATGCAAAATGGTGTAACTCCTCAAAAGGAAGCCAGTGAAATTCCTGGGCTGCATGGAGAATCGGATCGGTCTCCTGTTGTGCAAGGCTCACCAGGAAACAGTGCAGGGTGACCTTATATCTGGTGTAGTGGTGTACAGTGGTGGTTATTTTTTCTTTGACCCGTACCGCAAACTCGGTTTCTTCCATAAACTCCCGAATCACTGTCTGCTCAGGCGTTTCTCCTTGTTCCATACGTCCACCCGGAAACTCCCATAACGATCCCCACACATCATCGGCCAGACGCTGCTGGATAAAGGTCTTCCCATTATGTATAAGGAGACCGGTTGCCATTTCAATGGGAATGATCTGAGTTGATTTCTTCGGAACAGGTCTCTCGCGAATCAGGTCATAACGGAGTGCCAGACAGCGATCAGCCACAGGACAGATAGTACAATCCGGATTCCTGGGACGGCAGATAAGCGCCCCCAGTTCCATAAGGCCCTGATTAAAATCCCTGGCATGGCCCTGGGGCAGGATCTCTTCTGCCTTCTGCCAGTTAAGACGTTTGGCCTCGGGGCTGCCCGGCACAAAGTCAATATTAAAGAGTCGGGCAAAGATACGTTCGATATTGGCATCCACCACCGGCACATCGCAGTTGTAGGCAATGGAGGATATGGCACCAGCGGTATAGGGGCCGATACCGGGAAGTTGCAACAGCTCTTTTGGCTTCTGTGGGATCTCTCCTTCGTGAATTTCCATAAGGATCTGTGCTGTTTTGCGGATGTTTCTGGCGCGTGAATAGTAGCCTAAACCCTCCCAGCACTTAAGAACTGCATCCTCAGAAGCAGTTGCCAGCACTGCAACAGTTGGAAAATGCTCCATCCAGCGTGCAAAATAGAGACAGACCCGATCCATCTGGGTTTGTTGCAGCATGATCTCAGAGATCCAGATCTCATAGGGGAGATAGTTCTGTCTCCAGGGGAGAGAGCGTTGTTCAGCTTGAAACCAGTTGAGGAGTGCTGTCTGGAGGGAATCCATTACTCCACTGGAGTATTAGCCAGGAGCCAGAGACGCCAGGTCTCTTTTTTTCTCCGTTCCAGGAGTTTGACCTGAGCCATGGGTAGGGCGGCCAGCAACTCTTCTTCCATTGAAGGGATAAAGCCGGAAATAATGTAGTATTTGGCCTTCCAGAAATCTGGATTATTGAAAAAATCCAGAAGCAGGCCCTTATAAAGATTAGCCACCACCAGATCAACATTGGTATCAGGCAATGCGGCTCGAAGATCTGCCTCCTCCACGGTAATCTGTTGCTGGCAGTCATTCAGGCCGACATTCTTATTAGCAATTTCACAGGCAAAGGGGTTATTATCGTAGGCACGAATATCTTTTACGCCAAGTTTTGCAGCAGCTAAAGAGAGCAGTCCTGTACCGGTTCCAAGATCCACCATGGACGTGACTTCACCTGCCCCGGAGCTGATCATGTCGCAGAGTGTCTGGAGGCAGAGCCGGGTGCTGGGGTGAAAACCCGAGCCAAAGATAACACTGGGATCGAGTTGAATGGGGATCTCATCTTCGCTGGCATTTAGCAGATCCAGTTCCCAGAGCGGGGCCACCACCAGGGGAGGCACAGAAAAGGTGGTGATATCAAGGCCCGCCTCCCAATCCTGATAATTCAGGTTGGCTTCATAGAGAATCTTGGCCCTGCTGCGCTCACAAATTTTTTCCACCAGCTCCTTTTTTTCACTGTGGAAAAACAGGATGGCAGTATCGTCTTCTATCCAGGTTCCGATGAGATCCGGATCGTCAATTGTTCCCAGGTCAATGCGGTCAAAGTTATAGACAAAGAGCTGGTCGTACCGGGTATGGGGAGGTTTGAGCATGGCTATTGTGTTTTGTTATCAACTGTTTTTACATCAATATGGACACCCATTGCCTGACTGATCTGGGCTAAGATGCCACGATCTTTTCGGCTTACCCGTTCCGGGGCAATATTGAGTTTGTGAATGAGATAATTGCGGGCGATCAGGCTGCGTTCCCGGGCCAGGGCAAGTAGTATTGTGTCATCTATTTGCATTATCCTTGGAACAATTGGCTGGTATCCATTTAGCTCTTCTTTTACCAGATCTTGCTCCTGGATGCGATCATCCTGGGCAGGGGGAACTACAGCCCGTTGCTTTTTCTGGAATTCGGCAAGGGCCACTCGATTGATGGTGTCTACCCGCTGCTGTTCCAGAGCTGTTTTCCTCTCTAGGAGCTGTTCCCGGTCTTCCTTGGTGTCTGCTACTCCAGAAAGAAAGAGACCCAGACGGGGATGTGCTTGTAACAGCTCAGCATAGCGTGTCAGACTCTTTTTGGCCTCACTGTCCAGAATATTTGATCCAGCAGGAAAAGTCACAAGGCTGCGATTCTGGAGATCCTTAAACCTGTCATCCAAAAGAAGGGGGGCATAGGATGACTTGATGACCATGGTCTGAAAGGAGGTCACCGCCTCGTTAAGCAGTGCCTGAGCAGGATTATTTATGGGGATATTCAATGTCACTTTATCGCTACTGTCACTGAGCAGGGCCAGGGCCAGGGTGGTGTCGGAGTCTTTAGCTCGTGGGGGCAGCCCTTGCAGCTCGATACTATTTTGGCTGGAATAGCTCCCTGTCGCACCATCTGCATCTTCACTCATGTTGAGCGTGAGATCCAGGGTTGAGGAACCTGGAAGCACAGGTGAGGACGCCAGCTGCTTGGAGAAGGTTCGAAGGGGCAATCCTTGTAGATGCAGTTTGGCATTGGATTTAAAATCGGTACCAGAGAGGGGGGTGCTTCCGGAAAGGGTGAAGGCTGTATTCTCGAGCAGAGCTTTTAGCGTAAAACTGGCAGGTCTGTTCCCCGTCGTGTCGAGTGGTTCTATGGTTCCGTTAAGCTTGCGGATATCTGTGTCCCATGGCGGTGATAGTCGTTTATCCAGGAGGCGGATAGAACCGTTTTGGATGGTGACGGACTTGATCTCAAAGGGGAGCAGAGTATCTCTATTTTTAGCATCCTGAAAGAAGAGTCTGACCCCTTGGCGCAGCTGTGAAAAAGGGGAAAGATTACTGCGCTGCCAGCGTATCTGGGGTGCATCCAGCAACAGGGATCGGGCCTGGAGGGAGAATGGACTGAAGAGACAACTGACCTGGTTGAACTCTGCTGATTTCCAGCTGATCAAGGGAGTCTTGGCTTTGTCCTGAATAAGGGCCCGGCTGATTCTGAGATCTCCCTGGAAGGAGGCCGCTGGGTAGCGGTAGACCCCTTTTCCATGGAGCTTAGCCCGGCTGTTTGAAAGGATGGGCCATTGCGAAAAGAAGGGGGCCAGGGCCGTCGTGTCCACATCTGCAAAAGCGAGCTTTCCTTTAATCCTAAGGGGGGCCAGATTGAGAATACCCTTGGCCTTGAGGACACCACTCGTGGCGATATTCCCGGCAAAGGAAAAATTTTCAGTGGTGGCTGTCTTATCCAGTCTGTTTACCTGAAACTGGACGTTTGCAATAGTAATGGAGGCCTTCTTTTGGACGCCGTCTACAATTTGTATTTTTCCACTAAAATCGATTCCCTGTACCAGGGGATGGTCTGGCCCGCTGAACAGTCTACTGAAAAGCGGTGCTACATCGTCATTTGAAAGTCTGAGAGTTGCCCCTTTGAGAAAGATGTTTCCAAGAGCATATCTGCCCTCTGTCCTCTCAAGACGAGTGAAACGAACAGAGTCAGCTGTTAGCCAGGTATTTTTTTTATGGGAGAGTCGCAGATCATTGAACTGAAGAATTGAGCCTTCAAGAGAGTAGTCTACGTTCCCCGAAGGCGAGGAATGAAAATCTAAGTCCCCGGAAAAAGTGGCACTTCCTTTGATACCTTGATGGGGCTGTGGGGCGAGTTCGTGAAATAGTGCTGCTGCCGGAAATTCGTTTAGAAGGAGCTTGCCCTGAATCCAGCCGACTTCTTTCTCTTTCCCCTGCCAGGAGAAAGAGCCTTTACTCTTTCCGTATTCACCACTGACGTGGAAGGTCCCTGTGGCCTTGGCACCATTAAAGTCTTTCATGGTGATCTGTAGATCATTCCATTGGGAATGGGATCTTTTTTGAGGCTCGTCACTCTCTCTACTGTCAATTAGGGAGACACTGCCCTGATCAGCCAGAAAACGATCCACTGAGAGATCAAAAGGGCCGATTTGGGCACCAGCTGCTGGCAAAAATATCTTTTGCAGGGCAGCACTGAACTGTTCTGTAGTTCCTTGAAAGTATGGTTTTTTAGCAATTACGTCTTTGAGATGAAATTCTTTTCCTAAGGGTGATATGGCTGCATCAATTTTAATAGCAGGGATGGTCACCAGGAGTTCACTCTCTTTACCCACCAGCTCAATATCCCTGGCGTCCATGGTAATTCCAATATGTAAACGGCTGCCCTCTCTTTTGTTGGGAGCAAATCTTATCTGGAGTGTGGTGTCGGCCCTTCCGCGGTTGAGATTGAGGGGGAAACTCTGGGGCAGATAGGAAAAATAGGGCGCAAGATCCAGGGACTGGATGGAACAGGAGAGCTTGGTTTGGAATCCCTGCCCGTCTGTGAGCTGTACGGCTTCACCACTTAGCTGGATAGGACTGCCGTTGATAATGGCGGAAAAGTGGGGTTTTATGTAGTTCTTGGATTGAAAAGAGAAGTTCGAGAGGGTGGGGATGGCAAGTTGCAGCTCTTTTATGATATGGGTCTTTCCGGCGAACTGATCTTCAAAGCGAATACTGCCCTTGTTGATGCTGATATTGTTTAGGGAGAAGAGGAAGGGCAGGGAGGCGAAATTCATAATTTCTGCCGGCTCGGTGTCCTGCGATAAAAGGGACAGTACAGGAATATTATAGCTTTTATCCGGGTAACGGGTCAGGTTTAACTGGAGCCCATCCACCTGGAGTTGGTCGCAGGTAAAGGTGTTCCGGATAAGGGAGGTGAGGTCGAGGCCGATAAAAAGGGACTGGATACTGAATAGTGATTTT
Organism: uncultured Desulfocapsa sp.; assembly: GCA_964459485.1. Classification (GTDB taxonomy): domain Bacteria; phylum Desulfobacterota; class Desulfobulbia; order Desulfobulbales; family Desulfocapsaceae; genus Desulfocapsa. The sequence goes on from CAYWMZ010000018.1 coordinate 6,581, forward strand.
GCCTCAGTGTCGTTGGCTGCTGGCTGTAAAAGATCGGCGCTGATTCCAAGAAGGGTCAGTTGAAAGTTGATTGGATTGAGGCGAACCTGCTTGATGTTCAGATTGATTCCGATCTTCTCTGCTACATATTGAGGGAGATATCTCTGGATGGCCCAGGGGACAAGGTAGCTGCCCGTCAGAAAATATCCGCCAAGGAGCAGAAATAGCAGTAGACTAAAGATGAGAGGTTTGCGGCTTCTCTGTGGCTTTTTTTTAGAAGGTGGAACAGGGGAATTCAGCGTCTTTTTTTCTGGTGCCGGGGGGGCAGGAGTTGGAGTGCCTGCCTCAATAGCTATGGAGCCATAGTGATCAGACATGGAAATAGACGGAGTGGGAAGGTGCTTTTACTTGCATCTGACAGCAATTTTGCAATAATGTTAAAGTGTATGGGATATTGTTTCCATAAGGGGCTGTGCTCTGCAACATCTTAGGCACTCTTTAGCGTATTCAGCGTATCAGTAAGAAACGTAGAAAAAGCACGAAATGTAACTGTTCAGGGTGCGTTAGATTCGGTTATTCAGCCCTTTTCATAAGAGTTATGCTCTATGAAAGGGGCTGAAGGGCCGAAGATGACGTGCCCTGAATAGCAACTCTTTAGTTACCCTTTCAGGCTAGTATACTTCACAACGAAAACAAAAAAATAAAAAAATAGCAGAAAATGCTAATTAAATGGATAGTCGTCGTAAGATAATTTTGTCTCTCTTTCTGACCCTTTTTTTCGTGGTGGTGGGGAGTATGGGCTATGTGGTGATTGAGCATTACACTCCACTGGAGGCAATTTATATGGCGGTCATCACGATCACCACCGTAGGCTATGGTGAGTTACATACCCTGTCCGATGCGGGCAGGATCTTCACCATGTTCCTCCTGCTGTTTGGTGTGGGAAGTCTTGCCTTTGCCGCACATGCCTTTACCGAATCAATGTTAGAACGGGCCTCAAGTCCGGAACGGGGAAAACGAATCATGAAGAAAAGTATCAGCCACCTTCGCAATCATACCATAATCTGTGGCCATGGTCGGGTGGGGGAGGCCGCAGCTACCCATCTTGCGGAGGCGGGAAGAGACTTTGTGGTGTTGGAGAGCTCCAGGGAACAGTGTGCCATCCTTCAGGAACGGGGCTACCTCTACCTCACTGGAGATGCCACCAATGAGCAGACCCTGCTCGATGCCGGGATCAAATCAGCCGGGTCTCTTCTGGCCCTGCTCGATTCAGATCCTGATAACCTCTTTGCGGTACTCACCGCCCGGGAACTAAATCCTACCCTTCATATCGTGGCCCGGTCTGAATCAGCACCTGCTGAATCAAAGATTCTCCGTGCCGGGGCCGATTCCATAATTTCCCCTTATGCCTCCGCCGGACGGCGGGTCGCCGGAAAGGTGATGGCCCGGGCCAGGCAGTTGCAGCCAGGTGTCTCTGTTGTTGATTCGGGATCTGGAGCGTCCAGGTCAAAGTGGATAGAGATCAACGAAGAATCAGGTCTTGTGGGGCATGCGGTGGAGGCCACGGCCCTCTTTGTGGAGGGAGAAATTATGGGGATACGCCGTAATGGCCGGGATATGCTGGCTCCCACCCCCGACACCAAATTGGAGTTGGGTGATTCAATTCTGGTGGCATCTGTGGCCACGGCTACGGATGCGGTGGAGGAATCTTCTATCGGCCAACCACAAAAAATAGTACTCATAGATGATAATCCTGTTATTCGCCGACTCTACACCCGGCTCTTTCAGAAGGCCGGTTTTAATATAATGACCTCGGCCACGGGACGGAAGGGCTGTGAGATGGTCTTCAAAGAGCAACCCGATGCCGCAGTGGTGGATTATCACCTGGGGGATATTTCAGGTCTTGAGGTGTGTCGGCGGGTTCGTGAGAGCGAGGCCGGGCAGAACGTGAAGCTCTTTTTGTTCACAGCGGACGATAGGCCGGAACTGCGTGAAGAGGCGAAGAAGGTCGGCATCGATGTGGTGGTGCTTAAGAGTTCCGATGCGGCTGAAATTGTGAATCTGGTTCGGGACGAGATCCAGATTCTTACCCGGAAGCAAGAGAATCGGGCTGTCAAAAAGAGCTGAAATAAGCTGTTCTGCAACTATTCACAGCCAGTGGCATGTTTTTCTTGGAGAAAGTTGTGAAAATTAGGTAGTATAATACAAAAGCTTCCGGTGCCTTCTCAATCCCTTTTATTTTATGTCAGGTCTGAATATTGATGCTTGAAAGTCTTAATCTCCTCCGCTGGCAGGATGTCGTGGATATCCTGGTGGTGGCTTTTATTATTTATCAGCTGATGGCCATTATCCGTGGTACCCGTTCGGTACAGATGGTGCTGGGCCTGATCGTTGTGGGTGCGGTCTACTTTATGGCATCCATCCTCGATCTTGTGACTCTGCAATGGCTGCTCAGGACCTTCCTCAGCTCCTTGTTCCTGATAATTGTTATCGTTTTTCAGCAAGATATCCGGCGTGCCCTGACCCAGGTGGGCAAGTCACCCTTCCAGAAGAATCAGGATATGGCCGAAAAGGATCTTGATGAGATCATTCGTGCCGTTTTCTATCTCTCAAAACGCCGCATTGGGGCCCTGATCGTAATCGAGCGGGAGACCGGATTGCGAGAGTTCCTTGAATCCGGTTTTAAGTTGAATGCCAACCTGAGTAAAGAGCTGCTGATCTCGATTTTTATGCCCGTCTCCCCCCTTCATGATGGTGGAGTTATTATCTATAAGGGGCGGGTGCAGACGGCAGGCTGTATTATGCCCCTCTCCCAGAACCCCTATATTAGTAAACGATTCGGGACCAGGCACCGTGCTGCCATGGGTCTCTCTGAGGAGACCGATGCGGTAATTATCGTGGTCTCAGAAGAGACACAGGAGGTCTCGTTGGTGCAGCACGGAGCCTTGACTGCCATGCATGATGAGATGACTCTCACCAATACCCTGCGTACTATATTTTTGTCAAAAGCCAGCCATGCGAGCGGCTGGAAACAGTGGGTGGGGAGATCATGAGTGTCTTTGGTATCACAAACTGGTCAGAATTGTTTCCCAAAGACTGGTTTCTGCGCCTGCTCTCACTAGGGCTTGCCATAGTACTCTGGTATTTTGTGGGTGGCGAAGACATCGTTAATAAAAATGTGATGATTCCTGTGGAGGTGATTAATCTGCCCCGGGATCTTGTAATCTCCAATCAGTATAAAAAAGAGATAGAGGTCTCTGTGAGCGGGCCTAGGAGTCTGGTACTGGATATTGGAAATACTGGATTAACTCGTCAGGTGGATCTTGCCCATGCCACACCTGGTACCATGGTGCTTGAAAACAGTAACGATGTGATCAAGGTGCCGCGCGGGGTGAAGGTTCTGGGAATCCAGCCTAAGAGCGTTATCCTTTCTCTGGATAAGATGGTGCAGAGGCAGTTCCCGGTGAGTCCGGTGCCTGTTGGAATGCTGGCTCCCGATTTTATCTTGAAAGAGATTCGTATGGAGCCCGATTCCATCTCCATTACCGGGCCGCAGACCGTACTGTCCCGCTTTGATGTACTCAAGACAAAAGAGATCGATATTTCAGGACTGCGAGGCCCAACCCAGTTGCAGGTGCCCCTGGAACTTGATCCGGTAATTGTGGATCTGATTGGGGCCACCACCATCACTGCGGATCTCGATATTGTGGTGGAGACCGTCCAGAAGAAGATCCCCAATCTCCCAGTCGAGGTCGTGAAGGCCGGAACCCAGCAACGGGTAACCCCGGCCACCGTCTCTGTCACCGTTGCTCTGCCCAAACCCCTGTTACGAAAAAAGGTGGATCTGCGTTCTCTTTTTAAGGTCACGGCCATTGATGAGAAGAAAAACGGCCAGATGAAAGTGCAGGTAACTCCTGCGCAGAGTTTTGAATATCCCATTCGCATTTTGCGAGTGGAGCCGCCGGTTGTGACCCTGATTGAAGACATTCCCGCAGCACAAGCGGAGACTACTGCTGTCCCCACAGGTCTTGAGAAGACAGAAGAGTCGAGAAGTTTGCAGCCTTAGAATGATGGTATGGTAACTGTTTTTGGCTGTTTTTCCCCCCAGCAGAACTTTAACAAAAAAGATATATCATGAGAAAATTATTTGGAACAGATGGCATCCGTGGCGTTGCTAATGTCTATCCGATGACCACCGAGATTGCCATGCAGGTAGGTCGTGCCATTGCCTTTGTGGTGAAAGATGGCAAAAGGCGACACCGTATAGTAATAGGGAAGGACACTAGGCAGTCCGGCTATATGATAGAAAATGCCCTGGCCGCAGGGATCTGTTCCATGGGAGTGGATGTGCTTCTGGTGGGGCCTCTGCCAACACCCGGTATCGCCTTTATAACCACTTCCATGCGGGCCGATGCTGGTGTGGTGATCTCAGCCTCCCACAATCCTTTTCAGGATAACGGGATTAAAATATTCTCCCACGACGGCTTTAAACTGCCAGATAAGGTGGAGGCCGACATTGAAGATCTTATCTTTTCCCAGAAAATGGCAGCTCTGCGCCCTGTTGCCGAAGAGGTGGGGCGGGCCAAACGCATTGATGATGCCAAAGGAAGATACATCGTCTTCTTAAAGAACATCTTCCCCAAGAAACAGAGCCTGGATGGATTGCATATCGTCCTGGATTGTGCTCATGGCGCAACCTACGGTGTGGCTCCCCTGGTATTGGAAGAGCTTGGGGCCAAGGTGACGCCCCTGGGTGTGAATGCGGCTGGTAAGGATATCAATGATAATTGCGGGGCATTACACCCGGAACTTATGGCTGCCAAGGTCAAAGAGACTGGGGCCGATATCGGGTTGGCATTAGACGGTGACGGGGATCGACTTATTGTGTGTGATGAAAAGGGTCGGGTGGTCGATGGGGATCATATCATGGCCATCTGTGCCCAGGATCTGCTCAAAAAGAGAAAGCTCCGCAAGAAGACACTGGTGAGTACCGTTATGTCAAACCTGGGTCTCGATGTGGCCATGCGACGCATGGGCGGTAAGATGGTACGCACTCAGGTGGGCGATCGCTATGTGGTGGAAGAGATGCGTAGAAAGGGGTATTCCTTTGGTGGCGAACAGTCTGGGCATCTGGTGTTTCTCGATCATATCACCACAGGAGATGGCAACCTTGCGGCTCTGCGCCTCCTGGGGATTATGCAGAAACGCAATAAACCCATGTCCGAACTGGCCAAAGTTATGGAATCCTATCCTCAGGTATTGAAGAATGTCAGAACATCTTCCAAGATAGATCTTGAGAATCTTATAGATTTTCAAAAAATCGTGAAAAAAATGGAGAAAAAATTGGGTAAAAACGGAAGGATTTTGGTGCGGGAATCGGGTACAGAACCGGTTATTAGGATTATGATTGAAGGGGAGAAGAAAAATAGCATTCAGGCCATGGCTGATGAACTTGGACAGATGATTGCTAAAGCATAAGTGCTACAATTTTCTTGTTAGTGTTGAATAAATGGTTATTATTCAGTGTATTTGCAAAAACCGTTACATGCTCTCTTTTTGGAAGTGGCATTTGATTCAATAGATTGGGAAAACATACTCGTTTTGTGATTTCAAGAGTTGTTTCCCGACGGAATCTACAAGATTGGGAAACACTGCGGGTTAGGTATCACACGGAAGGATGTTGAACTCCGTTTGCTTCAGATTGTACCTGGTATGTAAGTGAGTAAAAAATATCGAAAAACCATGAATTACTACGCACCCTGCATTATTGAAATTATACGTTCGTCAAGGCAGGTTTGTAGAAAAGTATTCATAGCCTGCTGTTTTCCTGTTTCATAAAAAGCCAACATCCGGTGATTAAATTCCAATTGACGTTTTGCAGGAAGATTAATTGCCGGGTACCCTGCATCTAGCAAAATACCATTCATTATAAAACGTCCCATTCGTTTGTCGACATCATAAAAAAAGGTTCATCCGACTCAAGCGTACTTTTGAAAATGCATTTGAAAAAAAAGTGGACAT
>CAYWMZ010000019.1:0-12552 GCA_964459485.1 uncultured Desulfocapsa sp.
ATGGTGAGGATCTTCTCTTCCTTTGAGTGAACCACGGCGTTGCCGCCAGTGTCCATCATGGTCAGATAGGTGATGGCGGGATCATACACACTCACCTCGGTGATCTGTTCCTGGAGGAGGAAAAATTCATAATTTCCAAGGGCAAAGAGGGCGGTGGCCCGCATGGACTGCATCATGGAGGAGATCTGGCGTTCCAGCCCGGTGCGCATCTGTTGTAAATGCTGTTGCAGGTAGTCACTTCTGAAGGTGTGATACTGTTGTTGAAGTACCAGGCCCACAATGGGGAAAATTAACAGCAGAATCACCATGTTCATGGTGAGGAGATGGATGCTGAGGGGTGGTTTCTGGAAGAAGTTTCGCAGGCTCAAGTGAAGAGATGGTTCCCTGGTCATTTCTTACTCCTCAGGTTGCTGTTTGCTGGCAAGGATTGCGGCCACAGCATTCGAGATCTCTTTAAGAGTAAAGGGCTTGGGCAGCATTGCGATTCCCGGGCCGCTGAGCAGGTCGTCCGGATTTATGTCAAAGCCGTATCCGGTGGAAAAGAGGATGGGAATGTGGGGGCGATTTCTGCGCACTGCCAGTGCCAGCTCCTTGCCATTGATACCGGGCATGATCAGGTCTGTGAGTAGCAGGTCAAAGCTGGTCGGGTTTTCATTGAAGAGTTTCAGGGCCTCTTCGCCATCTGCTGCGGCTGTCACAGTGTAGCCAAAGAAGCTAAGGGCGGCGATGGCAAAATTCCGCACATCGGCGGAATCTTCGGCCAGGAGGATAGTCTGACCCTGGCCCTTGGAGGGTGCTAAGGTCTCTACCTGCTGCTCCGGAACCGACTCTTGGGAGGAGCAGGGGAGATAGATGAAAAATGTACTACCCTTACCCGGCTGACTCTCAATACGGATATGTCCCTGGTGCTTGACGACGATTCCAAGGACGGTCGAGAGGCCCATGCCGGTTCCCTGGCCTACATCTTTGGTGGTGAAAAAGGGATCAAATATCTTGTCTCTGATCTCCCGGGTCATTCCTGCACCGTTATCTGAGATGGTGAGAAGGATATAGTTCCCGGAAAATTGGTTTCCCTGACTGTCTCTTAAGGGGACATCCAGTTCAACGGCGGCGGTGCTTACCACCATGAGCCCCCCGTGGGGCATAGCATCACGGCCATTGATGATGAGGTTCATAATGATCTGCTCCATCTGGCCGGGGTCAGCCATGATGTGCGGGAGGTTGGGGCTGAGCTGGTAACGGATCTCGATATCTTCCCGAATGAGACGGGTCAGCATTTTTGAAAAATTACCCACAAGTTCTCCCAGATTAATGCTTTCCAGGGTGATGGCTTGTTTCCTGCTGAAGGTCAGGATCTGTCCGATAAGGCCCACCGCCTTGGTGGCACTCTCTTCAATGTGTTTAAGGTAGTCATAGACGGGATGGTCTTTACCAAGCTGAATCCGGGCCAGCTCACTGTAGCCAAAGATAGGGGTGAGCATATTGTTAAGGTCATGGGCCACGCCTCCGGCCAGGACTCCAAGGGCCTCCATCTTCTGGGTCTGTCGCTGCCGCAGTTCCATCTCTTTACGGTCACTGATGTCATAGAAAGAGACGATATTGGATATGCCGCTGACGGGATTGCTTATGGCATGGCCGGTGATGGTTATGGTACGTTTTGTACCGGAGCGGGTGTTGATCTCAAGTTCCTGGGTGACGCTGTCGGCGGGCGTATTCTTTTTCCAGCGTTTACAGCAGCCCAATTCATAGCCGGAAAAGAGGCATTTTTTATGGATGACTTCACTTTTAGGGTAGCCAGTGATGGTTTCTGCGGCATTGTTCCAGGATCTGATAATGCAGGAATCGTCGGTGGTGAAGATGGCGGCGGGGCTGGAGGCCAATATAGTCTCCAGCAGGATACGCTGCTGTCGCTCACGATGGCCCATTTCCCATTTGGCACTGAGGCAGATGGCTAATTGGGTAACTTCGTCGGGGTCAAAGGGTTTGCGCAGGAAAAGGAGTTTGTCGGGACAGCCGACCTTTTGGTAGATTTCACTGCGGCTGCGGTCGGAGTAGGCGGTGATAATAACGATTTCAACATCGGGATCGATTGCACGGATTTTTGCGGCAGTCTCCATGCCATCCCAGCCGGGCGGCATTCTGATATCGATAAAGGTGAGGCTGAAGGGGGTGCCGTTGTCCAGGGCCTCTGTAACCCGGGCAAAACCTTCCTGGCCCTGGGAGGCGAAGCTGAGTTGAAAAGGAGGGCTCTGCTCTAAGGCTGTACTGCTTTCTGAAATCAGGGCGGTGATCTCGGAGATGGCACTCTGGCCTTCCTTCTGCTCAGGGCTGAGAATATCACTGAAGGTCTGCCAGATATCATGACTGTCGTCGATGATAAGGATTTGAGTCTGCTTGGTGATGGTCGTTTCTCCTCTTAACAGGGGAAAATCAACTTCAGGGGTGAATATATCTCTCTCTCAAGATTGTTTCAGAGAATAGTGGAAAATGCAAAAGAAAATCTATCTATCTGGTGTATTCGTAAGGATGACCTGAAAAGAAATGACAGTAGCCCCTGTTTTAAGCAGAGAAGGATGGGGAAGGGCAGAGGAGAAGCTGCCCACCGGAAAGATATCCGGCAGGCCAAAACTTGCTTGTTGTAACATGAAGGCGGGGGGAGTTACTATTAGAGTCTAGAGCAGTGCAGATCAAAGACAGGTACATGGGGGTGTTCCTGACTTGCTGTAGCAGCATCCCCCTCGGGTTTACTCAGGACGTAACGAATGCCAGCATCGGCACTACTTACCCGGGCGATAACCTCTTCAGGTACACCGATATCCATGATGTGTTTCACTTTGATGCCCTTACTGGTGGCAAGAGCTGTGAACTTCTCCGCATTGGACTGAGCCATGGCCATAAATCTGTCACTCTCACGAACCTTCCTGTCGCCGGAGAATTGCAGTGGCTTTTCAGTCACATCCAGGGCAATAATGTCGCAGTCGAGGCGTTGCGCCATCTTCATTGCATAGTCGGTGACTTGTTGCATATAATCACCGTCCTGAACCATAAGCACCTTAGTGGGAGCGCGCTGCTGATCCAGCATCTTGGCAAGCACACCGGCTGCAGAAGATGGGCTGTCGGTCGCTGTGCCACCCACATCAGTGGATTGTCCCTTGCTCTTTCCTACCTTTGCTTCCTTGTTTTTCTTCGTTCTTATTCTGAGCCAGTCAGTAAATCCCATGATATTCTCCTGGTGATGTTGGTGCATATCTGCAAAAGGCCTTGTGTTTCAATAAAACTTGTTATGCATGGGCTGTGCCATAAAAACAGAAAAAGACAATGTCGTGTTATACTAATACGATACAGTGACTGTGGCGAATAAGTGTTAAAGAGAGGGAGGTGTGGGAGATGTGGTGTGTTGCAGTTTGTAACAGTTTTGGAGACGTTCGGTTGCTTACGGAGGCAGGTGGGGAAAGGAATTTATGCGGCTTTGTTGTTTAATGTGTTGAAAATGTGCATTAAAGCGTAACTACAATTGCATTGTAAGTAAACTTTGGTACATGAGTGTTGCATGCTGAAACTGCGTAACAGAATGCAACGTATGGTAGATAATATGTTGGATTTAAAATTGAATTGTGGTGGTTGTGCCAGAGCATCGTCAGTGACCTTGGTGTGAATGTCTGCGAGGTCATTTTTGAAAAAAACTCATGTCTGTCCAATTCCTTGAAGAAAAAGATCCTGCGGTCAGGGGAGCAGTGTTGCTCCCCTGACGGTACAAGGAATACAGGAAAAACTGAAATGTTACTGAAAGCTATAAGGCTGGATAAGTATCCTGGCTGGAATGTGGAGATACTTGTGAAGGTTGCGGATCTAATGAATGGCAACGGTTTGGATACCCTTCTCTTCCATTGCGTCCTACTCCATCCCAAGATTGTTTGGTTCCATCTCCCATAATGTTTGCTGGTACACTGTATTCCATTTTTTGACTTCCCTAAAACAGACTGCTGTTGATTAAAAGGTGGACATAGATGCTGACTGCATAGCCTAGTGCCACAACCGGTGTCCACTTGAGGTGTGATCCAAAGGTGTAGGTTCCGCGTGCGGTCCCCATAAGGGCCACACCAGCGGCAGAGCCTATGGAGAGCAAGCTGCCTCCGACTCCTGCGGTAAGGGTCACCAGCAGCCATTGGCCCAGCGACATGGTGGGATCCATGGTGAGAACTGCAAACATAACCGGTATGTTGTCGACGATAGATGAAAGAAGCCCAACCAGAATATTGGCATTTGTGGCACCGAGTCCTTCATACATCTGATGGGAAACCAGGGCCAGGTAGCCAAACTGGGAGAGACCTCCCACACAGAGGATCACGCCGTAAAAGAAGAGTAGGGTATCCCATTCGGCATGGGCGACACGGGCAAAAATATCAAACGGATCTCTCTTGCAATTGGGTTCGATACCCAGTGGCTCGTCATAGTCCAGGGAGCGTTTTTCCTTCATCTTGATGTAGTATGAGAAAAATCCAAGATAGGAGAGACCGAGCATCATGCCGGCTGCTGGTGGCAGATCCAGAAAATTATGAAAAGAAACGGCGGTGATGATGGTTGCCAGGAATAGAATGATAATTCGTCGGGCACCAAGTTTCATGGTGACCGTTTCCTCAAGTGGCTTGGGCACATCTTTTGAGACAAAGAAACTCATGATGGTGGCTGGAATGATCCAGTTTAAAAGAGCCGGGAAGAAGAGCAGGAAGAACTGGCCAAAGGCGGCCTGTCCCTTCTGCCATACCATGAGGGTGGTGATATCCCCAAAGGGGGAGAATGCGCCACCAGCATTGGCACCCACCACAATATTGACACAGGCGATGGCGACGAACTTCTTGTTATCTTTGGCAACGGCCATAACAACAGCACCCATAAGCAGGGCGGTGGTCAAGTTGTCGGCAACGGGGGAGATTAGAAAGGCCAGCAGACCGGTGATCCAGAAGACGATCCGCAGGGAAAATCCACGGGATACCAGCCAGGAGCGAAGTGCCTGAAAGACATTACGTTCATCCATGGAGTTGATGTAGGTCATAGCTGACAGGAGAAAGAGCAGTAGTTCAGCGTACTCAGTAATATTGTGGAGGATGGCCGTATGGGCCACCGTCGCAGGAATTCCCATCTGTTTGTAGGTGATGGCAAGCAGTATCCAGATAAAACCTGCTGCCATCATCACCGGCTTACTTTTACGAAGATTCGTCTGTTCCTCAAAAATAACGAGTATGTATGCGAGCACAAAGAGTGCAAGGGAGGCGTAGCCAAAGGCTGTGCTTGTGAGGCTGACTGTGGATTCAGCCGCAGCTACATGGCCTGAGGCCAAGGCCTGACCAGCACCGCCCAGCATGGCGATGCAGAAGAATAATAGTGTTTTCATGATAAGCAACCTTCTAAAAGTGTAGGGTGATAAACATTGTTATATTCCAGTTACGGGCTATCTCTACAGGCCGTAAAAGAGTGAAATGGCCGCCATCATCACGATCAGGTAGAGGACGGTCATCCCGGCACCAGCTCGGAAGTAGTCCTTGGTCTTGTAGCCACCTGGACGCATAATCAGGGCATTTACCTGATGGGTGGGAAGGATAAAGGTGTTGGAACAGGCAACAGCGACAACCAGGGCAGCGATGCGGGGGTCAGTACCTGAGGCAGTGGCCATGTTCATGGCCAGAGGAACCATTAGGACTGTTGCTCCGACATTGGAGGCGACCAGGGTGAAAAATGAAGTGAGAATACCGATCACTGTGAGCAGGATCAGCGGGGAAACATCCCCAAGCCCGTTCATAATCGTCTCGGCAATGAGCCTTGCTGCGCCTGTTTTTTCAAAGGCGATACCCAGCGGGATCAGACCACCGAGGAGAAATACGGTCATCCAGTCAACTGACTCGTAGGCCTCGTCAATGGAGAGTACCTTGGTGAGTACCATAAACATGGCACCGGCAAGCAGGGCAATGGAGAGCTGGACATGAAAACCAAGGATCATGCCAAGGGCCAGAACCAGTCCGCCAACTGCAAATTTAACCTTGTCGGTACGCAGGATCTCGCCCTGTACCTCTTCTGTGAATGCAATGTCTGTGCGCTCTTTCAGGTAGTGGAATTTTTCCCAGGGACCCTGAAGGAGAAGGGCGTCACCCGCCTGGAGTGGCATGGTAGAGATGTCACCCACATAGGTTTTGGTATCTCGAAATATGGCCAGGGGGGTGATCCCATTTTTTTTACGAAAGGAGAGGGTACGCAGGGTGGTTCCAACCAACTCCGAACGGGGGGTGATGATGGCCTCCATTATACCCGCATTATTTGGGGAGAAGCTCTCTGCAAATACTTCCAGGTCTTCTTTGATCTCCCAGCCGAACGACTGGGCCATTTTAGCAACCAGATCGGGGGGACCTTCCACAATGATGGTGTCCCCACCCTTTATGGTATCAGAGTAATCGGGTGTGTAAGTTGCTGTGCCGCCACTGGCGGCAATGGCCAGTATGGAAGTGAAAAAGATGGGGCGTACATCCAGTTCTTCCAAGGGTTGGGGGCCGCCAAAGGATTGGGGGATACTGATCTCAAAGAGATTTCCGATGTCGTGGTAGGTTCTCTCAAGTTCTTGAGACATGGGGCCGGAAACGACGTCATCACCCTGTCCGGTGGGAAGGATGAAACGGCCAAAGAGGACGAAGTAGATAAGGGCGGCGGCGATAAGTGCCAGACCAATGGGTGTTACAGAGAACAGTCCAAAAGGTTCAACGTTAGGGTCAGAGATCTTCATGACATCATTCATCAGGATAAGCGGACTTGACCCGATAAGGGTGATACAACCACCGATGATGGCACAAAAACCCATGGGCATGAGGATTCTGGACACCGGGATATTGGTTTGACGACATATACGTTTGGCAGCCGGCATAAAAAGGGCAGCTGCACCAATGTTCTGCATAAAACTTGAGATAAAGGCCACCGTACCGGAGATAAGGATCATAATACGGCTCTCACTCTTGCCGGCAAACCTGAGAAGTACCCTGGCCAGTGAGTTCATGGCCCCAGTCTTATCGAGACCGGCCCCGATAATGATAACCGCAATGATCGAGACGACTGCGTTACTTGAGAGTCCACTGATGGCCTCTTCGGGGGTAACCAGGCCAAGGAGTGGCAGGATAATCATCATGATTATGCCGACCACATCGACGCGCACCCACTCAAAGATAAAGAGGAGTATTGCCAGGACCAGTACGGCCATGACGAGAATAATTGGTAAGCTCATTTTGTATATTTCCTTGATAAATTGCGTTGCATGGGACTGTAAAGATTGTCAGTGTCACAGGTGACGACAAGTGGATCAGTCGATTTTTTTGGCAGGGGGACCGGTGGCATAGTGAAATCCAGGCCTGGATGCGGGGTGAATTCGAACCCCTGTATATGCTGCTGTTTGGGGTTGTCTTTTCATGTTTTCTCTCCTGTAAAAAAAATGCCATGAGCAGCTTGCTTGCCGGCTGGATACTGGGCAGTAAAATTCACCGATCAATTGGCTCGTTTATGTGTGTTTGATGCAATTGGGGTGCAACCCGTATGCCGTTTTTTTCTGATATCGTGAAGACCAGAGGTGTGGATCCCTTTTGAGAGTGAGGGGTGTGTCCTGCAATTGCTGAATTTTGTGTACAATATGTTGCTGTTGCAGGATGTAACAGGGGCAACTGAGGTTTGAAAAAAAATGACTTGGAGGGCCAGTGGAGAAAATATCAATAAAATAAATAGCTAAAGTTGCCTGTTTTTTTTGCTTCTGTTGCGGAATGTAACGTTGCACGTTGCAACGATGTTGCGTTTTCGTAACGATTTGCGCCATGACAAGATGGGGAGTATGATGGATAGTTAAAGTACGCTATATTCTCGGTGCTCATCGGGTTTGGGAGAAGTGAAAAAAAAATTGTCGTGTATGGCCTTAAATTTGCTTCATGTTGAGGTAGGGTCGAGGCCTAGTGAGTAGATGCGGCCTGTAGTTCTTCTTGATCAAGGGTATCAAATATGAATAATGGATATGGCTATGGAGTTGGCATGTTTTGCTGGCAATTAAATCAGGAAGGGACAATCCTATGATTTTTTTTAATTTACGCCAGAAAATGATAGGTTGTTTTTGTCTGCACCTGTTTTTTTATATAGTTGTTGGAGTGACCTTTGTAAAAGATTTTGACCTCTTTAAGGATCATGTGACCCTGCTTATGCATGTTGGAAATCTCAGTAACATCAGTCTGGAGATCAGGCGTTATGAGAAAAATTTTATAATCCGCCACGATGAGGAAGACTTCAACAAAGTAATAGAATATATAGGTGCGGCTCAGAAGGCAGTCCCCCAGGTGGTGGATGACTTAAAAATCATGTCTCAGCCAACCCTCATCCAGGATCTGACTGCCAAGTTGGTGGCATATGAGACAAATTTTCGGGACTTTAAAGAGCAGTGTAATTCCGTAGAAGGGCTTTTGAACTGTCCCCTGCGTGATACAGTTCGCAGCCTCGGACAGGATCTGATAAATATCACCAAGGATCTGGCTCGTTATGAACAGGTGAAGACCACGGCCTTTATTGAGAAGATCAAGGTCAGCCTTGGTAAGGCCGTTCTCTTTATGGTACTCCTCTCCATCTTTACCATAACCCTTCTCTATAATTCCATTATCAAGCCCCTCAAAAAGGTGGAAAATGCTGCCAATGATATCGCCAATGGAAACTTCTCCCTCCTTCCGGTTGACGATAAAAAAGGAGAGGTGCGCAGTGTGTTGCGGGCCTTTAATAAGATGGTGGGGTACCTTGAGGAGCAACAGGAACAGCTCTTTCAAGCAAAAAAACTCTCATCTATCGGTATATTGGCATCTGGAACGGCTCATCAGATCAATAATCCCCTCAATAATATCTCCACCTCCTGCCAGTTGGCCCTCACCGAAGTCAACGCCCAGGACAATCCAATGGCAGTACAGATGTTGGAAACTATAAATCAAGAGACAGAACGAGCAGGGGAAATCGTTCGGGGCCTCCTGGAGTTCTCCCGTGCCCAGACATTTTCCCTTCAGTCCTGTGCCCTTAGCGCAATCGCCACCAAGGTGAAACGGCTTGTGGCAAGTGAGATTCCAAGTGGCATCAACCTCGACCTGGATATCCCCGAGGATATTATCCTCTTTGTGGATGAGCAGCAGTTGATAGAGGCACTCATTAATCTCTGTATCAATGGTATCCATGCCGTAGAAGTGCCACCGGGATGGGTTACTATCCAGGCCCAAAAAGATACCGCAGGGGAGATTGCTGTTATTACGGTGAGTGATACCGGAACTGGGATAGACAAGGAGCATCTGTCAAAAATATTTGATCCTTTTTTTACTACTAAAAATGTTGGAGCCGGTACAGGGTTGGGGCTTGCCGTCGTCTATGGAATAATCAAGAAACAGCATGGTTCCATCCGGGTAGAGTCAGAACCTGGGCAAGGGACCCGCTTTATCGTCACCCTGCCTCTGAGCCGGGAAACTGCCCTAGAGGAAGCACCTCATGGGGATCATCAGTTCAGGGGGGAATATGACTGATACAAACACAATTTCGATCCTGCTGGTTGATGACGAGGTGATCAATCTCCAGAATGTGGGGCATTTTCTCAGCCAGCAGGAATTTAAGGTAACCACTGCAGCAAGTGGCGGTGAGGCCATAGCTCAGCTGGGGCAGTTCCATTTTGATCTGGTTATAACGGATCTCAAGATGGGGGATGTGGATGGGGTTCAGGTTATGAAAACTGCCAAGGAACTCTACCCTGAGATAGAGGTCATCATTGTTACAGGATACGCCACGGTGGATTCTGCTGTGGACGCAATGGCTCAGGGTGCCTTTTACTATCTTTCTAAACCGATAAAGTTAAAAGAGTTGCAGGCTCTGGTTATCAAGGCCACCGAAAAGACCATGCTGCGGCGTGAAATCAGTCGTCTCAAACAGCGTATCAAGGCTCAGCACGGGACAACGCAGTTTATCGGCCATAATCCGGAGATCCTGAAACTAAAGGACTCCATTGCCCATTTCGCCCAGTTAAACTGTAATATCCTCATCAGTGGTGAGACCGGAACTGGCAAGGAACTGGTGGCCAGAACTATTTACGAGCTGAGTCCCAGGGCCTCGAAACGCTTTCTTCCCATTAACTGCGGGGCCATGACTGAAGATCTGATGATTAACGAACTCTTTGGCCATGAGAAAGATGCCTATACAGATGCCGGGGGCCGGCATGTCGGGCTTTTGGAATCGGCCAGTGGCGGAGTGGTGCTCTTTGATGAGATAGGGGAGATGCCTCTCACAATGCAGGTAAAACTTTTGCGGGTTCTTCAGGAAAAGAAGATTATCCGGGTGGGTGGTACCAAGGAGATCCCCGTAGATGTGAGACTCCTTGCGGCAACAAACCGAGATCTTAAGGAAGAGGTGAAGAAGGGGAACTTTCGCCAGGATCTCTACTACCGGCTCAATGTGGTAAATCTTCATATTCCACCACTACGGGAGCGGCTGGATGATGTCCCCCTGTTGGTCAACTATTTTCTGGCAAAGTTTTCACTCCCCGGAGGCCGGGTCAAAAGTATGTCTCGGGAGGCCCTGATCCGTCTTGAAAATTACGACTTTCCTGGAAACGCCAGGGAACTTGAAAATATTATCGAACGTTCTCTCGCCCTGTGCGATGGGGCGGAGGTGCAGGTTCATCACCTGCCAACGGATCTCAGTATCCAGCAGATCCATCTGGCTCCGGCACCGCTGCAAACGGTCAATCCCCACCGCAGTCTTGAGGAAAACCAGTGTGAGTATATCCTTTCAGTACTCAAAAGTGTGGGAGGTAATAAGACCCAGGCTGCCAAAATCATAGGCATTGATCGGGTCTCCTTGTGGCGTAAGCTAAAGAAATATAAGAAGAACGGCATTGATATCGACTAATCAAAGAGGGCCATACCGGGAAGGGGCTCAGCTGTTTAATGCCTCAAGGATAGTTGTATCCAGGGTCTGCATGGTATAGGGTTTTTTGATAAAGCTTTTGGCCCCGAGCCTGAGAGTCTCTTTGATATCGTCGCTCTCTGAAAAACCACTGGCAATGATGGCCTTTTGCTGGGGCTTGAGCTTTCTGATCTCTTGGAATGTCTGGAGCCCGTTCATTCCAGGATCCATCAGCATATCCAAAATGACAAGATCCATGTCATTTTCAGCCAGGAACTCAAGGGCCTCTTCCCCAGAGGCCACGGCCTTCACGGTGTAGCCAAGGGCCTGTAGCATCAGGGTGGCGATGTCGCGTAACTGCGGTTCATCATCTACAACCAGGAGTTTCTGGTCTGCCCTGTCTTTTTTAAGAATCTCTTTGTTCATATCCTGAACGTGCCTCTTCTCCCCCCCATCCTCTGCCAGGGGGAGGTAGATTTGGAACCGAGTCTCCTCAGTATCGCTGTAAACAAAAATCCGTCCGTTGTGATCCTGAACGGAGTTCCAGACCACTGCCATCTCAAGCCCTGTCCCGCTTTTTTCCATGACCTTCTTGGTGTAAAATGGTTCAAAGAGTTGTTCCAGGTCTTTGGGTGAAATGGGAGTGCTGTGGTATTTAATTTCGAGGACGATGTAATGACCTGTAGTGATATTGAGGGTCTTGGAGGGGCTGTTCTCTATCTGTTCGTTGCTGGTGGAGAGGGATATAATTCCTGTTACCTCGATGTCCTCAAAGGCATATCCCAGAAGGTTCATCACTATCTTTTTGATATGGGGGGGAGAGCAGGAGATAGTTGTGGCCCGGGCATCCAACTTTCGTTCGCAGCTCACTTCAGGCTTGGCAAACTGCAGTTGTCCATACTCCTGGGAGTTGCAGTATTCATTGATGAGTCTATGGAGATCACAGGGCTCTCTGGTGCTGGCTGCGCCCCTTGCCACGGTAAGCAGGTCAGCCACCACTGTTGCGGCACGTTTTCCAGCATTCTGAACGGCAAGGATGGGCTTGCGGAGTTCACTGGACTCCGGCAGCTGCATAAGCATCAGTTCCGGATAGCTGATGACCCCTGACAGGATGTTGTTGAGATCGTGGGCCACCCCGCCAGCCATCATGCCGATGGCTTCCATCTTCTGGGCCTGCCGAAGCTGTTCTCCTAGGGCCTTCATTTCGGTACGATCCACTATAAACCCGATTACCGCAGTCATCCCTTCGTGCTCAAGGGGGGCGGCTATGATATCGGCGTTAAAAAGGCTGCCATCTTTGCGTTGGAAGAGGGTGTCATGCACGGTGTTGTTTTTTCCAGATGCGAGTTGTTTGAATTTTTTGGCGATGAAGGGGCCGTCCTGTTTTCGGTGAAGGTCGATGGTTTTCAGGGAGAGTAGTTCGGTGTTGCTGTAGCCTAGCATGGTGCAGATGGCAGGGTTGGTATACTGTAGCTCCATCGTTTCACTGTCGGCAATAAGGATGCCTAAAGGCGCATAGTCGAGAAATTTTTGCAGGCGCTCCTGGTTCTCGTGTAAGGTGATGGTGCGCTTTCGGACTCGCTCTTCAAGCTCTAGGTTGTTCTGTTCCAGAGAGTGGTT
>CAYWMZ010000020.1:0-12511 GCA_964459485.1 uncultured Desulfocapsa sp.
TGCGGATGATACTGTGATCGGGGTCTATGGCCAGTACGCAGTCGGTCATACTGCTAAACACTGCTTCCAGTTCATTACGCTGCTGGCTGATGGTACGAATACGGCCATTGAGTTGCTGCGCCATGTTGTTGAGAGACAGGGAGAGTTCTGTTATCTCCCTTGGACTGTTGTCTTCCTGAATAGCAATGGGGTGACTGATGTCGCCGCCTGCCAGACGTTCTGCGGCGCGGCGCATCTCTTCAATGGGACGGGACAGGCGGCGGGCCAGGAAATAGGATACGGCCGCGGCCATAAGGGCAATGAAGAGTATCCCGTAGAGCAGCCTGTTACGAATAGTTGAGAGAATAGCGTCCAGGGCCGCTGCCGATACCGAGAGGCGCAGCACCCCCTGTGCCGGTGCTTCGTTATTCAGGGGAATGGCCACATAGAGCATATTCTGGCTGAGGGTCTTGCTGAAACGCAGTGACATCCCTGTGGTACCACTGCTGGCAGCTCGTACTTCTGGGCGGGTGGCATGGTTATCCATGTGGGCCGGATCTTCATTGGAGTCACCGCGTACCGTGCCATCTCCTGCAATCACAGTGATCCGGGTGGCCGCCATGCGGCCTGTTTCACGGCAGAATGTTTGCAGGACAGCAGGCGAACCTAAGAGGAGTTGTCTGATATGGGGGCGCAGTAACAGGGCCCGGTCTTTGATGTCCTCCTCCATCTGCTGCTGTTGAAAGGACTGGATCATCCGGGTCCCGTACCAGCTGGCAGAGGAGATGGAAAGGACAATAATAAAGAGGGCAGCTGGAAAAATCTGCCAGAAAAAGCGTCTGTTTTTCATAGCATTGAACCTTTCTATTCTTTGAGCCTGTAGCCTATACCACGCACCGTTTCGATGTATTCTCCCATTGTCCCGAGTTTTTTGCGCAGACCGAAGATCTGCACATCAATGGCGCGGGGGGTGATAAGATAGTCGTAGCCCCGGATCTGATCAATAATCTGCTGCCTACTGTAAACCCAGCCGGGTTTGGAGGCCAGTTGCTCAAGGATGGTGAACTCGGTGGCCGTGAGATGGATCTGATCTCCAGCCACCAATACCTCATGGCGGCCGGGATGGATCTCCATGGCATGAATATGGATGCTTTCGGCATTGCTCTGTTTTTCGCTGCTTGCGGCCTCATGACTTCTTCTGAGTTGGGCCTGAACCCTGGCAATGAGTACCTTGGGGCTGAAGGGTTTGGTGACATAGTCATCGGCCCCGCAATCCAGACCGGTAACGATGTCATCCTCCTCACTCTTGGCGGTGAGCATGATGATGGGAGGCTGGTCGCAGTTACTATTGGTACGACTGATACGGCACACTGCGATACCATTTTTACTTGGGAGCCTAAGCTCAAGGAGGATCAGATCAACCTGCTCTTCTTCCAGGATCTCCAGGGCTTCTTCACCCGAGTCGGCACAGGTGACGTTGAATCCTGATTTTATCAGATTGTAGCTGACCAGCTGCTGAATATCCGCATCGTCTTCCACGACGAGGATAGATGCCTTTGCCATGTACTTCTCCTGAGTTGTATTCGTTGCACGTTAGAGTTTATCCTAACCTGCTATCAGGAGTGTGCAACAAAAAATAACCCTCTTAACACAACCCTAATAATTGTAAAACGAATGCGTAAACTGGAACTAGGTTGAGTGCTATTCGGGGCAGCTCCAAAGGGTACGGATCTCGTCTGTCACAGCTTGAATAACCGGAGAGTGTGTATCTTTCTTTCTGAAGACAAAAGAGAGGTTGATGGGGAAGCTTTCATTTGGCCAGATGGCGATCTGTCCCTGTTCTACGGCCTGAAGGGCCTCTTCTTCCAGCATAAAGCTTAAGCCGACCCCGGCACCTATCATGCTGGTGATCGCAGATTGCTGATCTGCAAGCATCTCTGTGCGGGGAGTGAAGCCTCGGGCATGGAAAAACTTCACCATAATCTGGTTGTAGGGGCAGTCTGCCGGAGTGCCAATCCAGGGAAATCCGGCCAGCTCCGACTGGCTGGAGACTGCTAGTTGTTCTGTCATGGAATGAGGGCCCACCACCAGTAATTTCAGGGCTGCCAGAGGGATATGCTGTAGCTCATCATCGCAGCAGTCACCAAGAATAAAACCACAGTCCAGCTCATCATTACATACCATTTTGATAACGCTGCCCGAAATTGCCTGGTGGAACCTGATTTCGATATGGGGATATTTGCGATGCACTGTTTTGTAAAGGGGAGTGACCCGGAGAAAGTCTGAGTATCGGTTGAGTCCTATGCGGATGGCTCCGGTAGGTTGTTGGCGTAGTTGTTCCGCCAGTGTGGTGAGAGCTTGGATCTCGGCAAGGATGTTTTTGGCCTTTTTGTATAAGAGAGTCCCTGCGGCAGTAAGATCCATCCCCCGCGGGCCTCTGACAAAAAGTGCCTGTTTAAACTCCTCTTCCAGGGACTTGATATGGGCACTGACGGATGGCTGGCTGGTGTGAAGCTTCTTGGCCGCCCGAGTGAGGTGTCTCTCATCGGCAACGGTGACAAAAGAGTGTAGTTGATAGAGTTCCATGGCGATCCCGGTTCGTGTCATCAGGAAAACTGATGACGGTCTTCCGATCTTACTATGAGTTTTTCCGTTCGTAAATTGCTATTACAGAGTGAGGGGCATAAATAATTAAAACCACAAAGGGTGTGTTCTACTGCTCCATAACTGAAAACGGAGAAAAACCATGAAAAAAAGCAGAGGCATAATAACAGCAATTCTTTTTCTGGTATGTATGACCAGCCAGGCATTTGCAGGAGGATTTTCTTTAAGCAGCCCTGATTTCACAGCGGGCAGCACCTTACAAAAAGAGCAGGTGCTCAATGGTTTTGGCTGTAGCGGGGCCAATCACTCCCCCGAGCTGTCCTGGTCTGGAGCACCTGCAGGAACGAAAAGTTTTGCCATAACCGTGTATGACCCGGACGCCCCAACAGGCAGTGGCTGGTGGCATTGGGTGGTTTTTAATATCCCGTCCTCCGTTCACGACCTGGCCGCAAACAGTGGTAATACAGAATCTGGATTACTTCCATCCGGTGTGGTTCAGAGCCGAACCGATTTTGGAACCTACGGCTATGGTGGTGCCTGTCCTCCTGCCGGAGACGTAGCCCATCGTTATCAGTTTACGGTGTGGGCCCTTGATGTGGAGACGCTGCCCCTCGATGCAAACGCATCAGCTGCCATGGTGGGCTTTTTTTTAAATCAGCATCAGCTGGGCCGGGCAGTGGTGACGACTCTGTACGGCAGATAGGGGGGAGTGTTGCAGGGTGATGCGGCCCAGGTAAAAGGGGCTGAAGGGTCGAAGATGACGTGCCCTGAATAGTTACGATTCCTTTTACCTGGGTGTGTTAAGAGGAGTTATCGTTTGCCTTTTTTACGTCTGGCACCAATGAGTCCAAGGATGCCTGAGCCAAAGAGCAGCATGGTTCCCGGTTCCGGAGTAGGGGTGGTGTCATTACGCACAACGGTGTAGCCTATAAAGTCATCTGAATATCCAAGGATTCCTGCCATGGCGGCATCCTGGATATAGTCAACTGCCAACATATCAAAATAGCTGGTCTCAACCAGAGTTTGACCTGAAAAGTATGCAACTCGTTGGAAATCTGCACTGAGATCATCCCATACTTTAATAGAGCTTAATATCCCGTTTCCTGTTGCAAAGTCGGCTGTCTTGTCTCCTGCTAACAGTAATGATCCTCCATTCAGCTCCATCCATGAGTTGCCGTAGGACCAGTGATTGTACAGGGAAAAAGTGCCATCAACAACTGCCATCCCGTTATCACTGAGGTTGATTAGATTCTCGGTTGCATTGTAGCCATCCCACATATCCAGGTTGCCAGTAACAGAAAGAACAGAATCTGTACCTGAAATGTTTATCTGGTTGTAGTGGCTATAGTATGAAATGCTTGCATCGCCATTGTAGACATTTCCGTTAACTGCGACCTGACCACCTTGCTGAATGTTTAACTGATTGCCGAATGAGTCAGGAGCCCCGATATGAAGATCACTTTGAGCCGAAAAAGAGTACAGATGGTCAACGGTCAATTGGTTGTAACTACGATGAGCGATACCGATGAGGAAGGGGTCGATGCTGGTGAAATTTTGATCCAAAGACCACTGTGCCGGAGAACCGGAACTGCCGCTATCATCAAGTTGAGTCGTTCCGCTAGCCACGATACCGTCTGCATAAGCTGATAACGGGAGCAAAAATGAGATTGTAACCAGCGTAATCACCATTTGTTTTGGACTTGCGTGATGCATAGCTTCCTCCTGAATATAATTGTTGAATTTAATATTTGACCAGTTTTTCTATTTGTTGCACTTGAACTATTCTGATTACCACTAATCCTCAGCTTATCCACTTTTGGGAAGGAGCTGTTTCGTGTCCATTATATGGGACGCAGAATAGCTCCAGTTTAGCAAAACTGAGTTTCGATGGTAATCAGCAGTCCACTCGGTACGCCGAGTTAAATTTTAAGACTTGTAAAGACAGTATGTTACGTCTTTGCCAATTAGAAGCTTAATTATAGAAGAAGGAGCGATTATTGATGTTTCTTTTTACGTCTGGCTCCCGCAAGTCCAAGGAGACCTGATCCAAAGAGCAGCATGGTTGTCGGCTCCGGAACAGGGGCATTGGCGGTATACTGACGATTTTCACCTGCATAATGAGAACTGTCACCCAGCAAAACGACATCTTCGCCCAAGTTGTTTGTTGCAAACATAAGGACTGGTGAAGCCATCTCACCCAAGTCGTAGGTAAAAGAGAATTCGCCTGTGATACCTGTGAAAGGTGCGATTGGATCCCCAGGAGGTTGGTAATCCTCATATCCAGGTTCCGACCATCCTTCGTAAGCGTATGAGTAAAAAACGTAGTCATAATCAGCAAAATAAGTGTTCCAGTAGGGTTCTACTCCCCCTGCCCACCCCCACCTGTTAACGACTGTTGTACTCCAGCCCTCATGACCTTCTTCATTTTCAGCGGAGTTTCCAGCGTATGAGTTAACTCCCACTGCAAATGCTTTAAAACCATAGTTCGTTCTGTTTACGATATCATACGTCATTTTGTTAGCGACTGTTTGCCATTCAAAGTCCATCGGCCCTCCTTCTTCATCAGGAGGGATGGGTACCAGCCCTTCAACATCACTTACTGTTTCTACTACTTCCCAATATTGGACGGCATTATTTTCGTTATATATTATGGTTGCTGCTACTGCGTGTGTTCCAGAGAATAATAGTATTGCGAAGGAACAGGAAAATAGCTGCAGCCCGGATAATTTATTTTTCATTTACATAGCTCCTCTGATTGATAAAAGTGTTTTAACATTTGTTAGCAATATCAATGCCTGTTGCTATTTATTGGGAATGGATCGTGTTTTCCCCTGCTTGGCGGGTTGCAAGGTGGGGTTTATTGCGTCACATAGTGGTTCTGGTGCATATGAACCAGCAAAAGTGGTTCATATGCACCAGTCGGGAGGGGGGAGATCTGGGCAATTGCGTAAAATCATTTGAAATGATATGCTCACCATTATGGATGGCGTAATGGATACTGCATCAGGAATAAATGGAAAATCATTAAAGAACAGTCGCCCAGAAGCTACTTCAGGGAAGAGAAAACTCTTTCTCTTTCTATTCCTCTTTCCCCTTCTTGTGCTTTTTGTCTTCTCGTTTGCGGCTTTTCGCTATGGAACTCCAGGGTTTCGGGTAGATAAAACCCAGAAGGGCCTGCTGGTGTCACAGGTTCTCAGCGATTCGAGTCCAGTACAAGTTGGTGATTTCATCGTTTCGGTTAACGGCATCTCGTATCCAAGGGTTCTTGGTCTGCTTATTTTGTCTCCAGCGATGAAGAGTTCGGAGGTATCTATTACTATCCTTCGCAATCAACAGACCTTCAACTTTCGTCCTGTATTTAAACCATTATGCTGGTCACACTATTTTTCAATAGCCTGGCCACATCTGGTGCTGGTCACTCTTTTTGGAGTTCTTGGATTTATTGCTCTTCTTCGTGCTCCTCCCGGACAGCCGTCCCTCCTCTTCTTTTTCATGCTCTGTTCCTTTTCCAATACCATCGCCATGACCCTGCCTTCTCAGTTTGGCTTGCTTCAGCCCAGAATAATTTCCCTCAGCTTCCTGGGGATTGCGCTGAGTAACTGGTTATCTTTTGGGGCATTTGCGCATTTTAACTTCCGTTTTCCAAAGGAGAGAGATCTCTTTGACAGGAGGCCTTACAATGCCCTGGCTCTATACCTTATTCCAATGGGACTTGCGGTGGGCAGCGCCTTTGCCGTAACAGGTTTCACAGAGGATTTTTTCACTGCACTTCAGCACTTTCGGAACATGTGTGTACCGATCCTCCTTATTGGTTCATTTGTTAAACATTTTGTTGATATGCGTTTTATCGTTTCACCGTTGGCCAAAAATCAGGTGAAGCTTATCCTTTTTGCCTATTGGCCGACGTATGGCCCATACCTTTTGCTGTATCTCCTTCCCAATCTGCTTATTGACAGGCCTTTAATTTCTTTTCGGGTGGTTTTGCTGGCAGCAACTATTCTGCCCACGGCCCATCTTATTGCCCTTATCCGTTACAATCTTATGGGCGTGGACGGGATGATAAGTCGGGTTCTCTCATACTTTGCGGTGATTCTCTCGCTGGCGGCACTCTATGTTGCTTTACTGGCCCTGATAAAGAGATGGCTCTTTGGCCGGCAGATATTTTCCGAAGAGTTATTTCTGCTCTTTCTTCTCGTTATTGCCCTTGGAATTACCCCCCTTATCAATTGGTTCCAGGGGATAATCGATCGCTATTTTTTCAGGTATCGGCCTGATGATAATTCGGTGCTGTTTGATTTCAGTCAGGAACTTGCCGCTACTCTACAGTTTTCTGGCCTTATTTCTTTGATCAATGAGACTCTTCCCCAGAAAATACAGGTAAGCAGTTGTGCTTTACTGCTTATAGAAGAAAAGAGAAGCAGGGTTTTTCCTGAGGATCTTCGTGTTGGCACGGCTCCCTGGCCAGAGAGTCGTCTTGTGGAAAAGTTTCATCTTGGAAAACAGGCATTTCTTTGCCTTGAAAAACAGAATGAGCCACAACTGGATCTGGAACTTATGCAGCTCAGTGAAGCTGGATTCCGACTTGTGTTACCTTTGCGCCGTGGAGCGACCCTTAGTGGCTTACTTTTATTTGGCCAGCGTAAAGATGGACATCTTTTCCGGGATCAAGATATTCAGATGTTCACTATACTTGCCAATCAGACAGCAGTTGCCCTGGACAACAGTCTCCATTACACCTCACTCGTAAAAAGTAAAGAGCAGCTCGAATCCCTCTTTGAAAAAATGGTTCACGCCAAGAAGATGGCGTCCCTTGGTGAGATGACAGCAACCCTTGCCCATGAGATCAAAAATCCTCTGGGGATTATCCGCAGTTCAGCACAGTATCTTGCCAAAACAGAGCGAAGCGCTGAGATCAATCAGGAGATGCTCGGATTTATCATAAATGAGGTGGATGGGTTGAACAGTGTTGTCAGTAATATTCTTGGGCTTGCAAAATTTAAAAAGCCGGTTTTGCAAGCCATCGATTTACAACAGGAAATCCCTCGTCTCTATCAACAGTGGCAGCATTCTAACGATCACAAGCAGGGGGTTCAGATCCACTATTCTGTTGCCGCCCGCCTTCCTTTGCTCTACTGCGATTTTCAGCAGCTTCGCAGAGTACTGTTAAATCTTGTTAAAAATAGCGAAGAAGCCCTGGAGGGGGAAGGGAATGTATTTATCAGCGTTGAACAGAAGGGAGATTATGCCATACTGCGCCTGGAGGATGATGGTCCTGGAATAGCAGAGGACTATGCGAATGAACTTTTTAATAATTTCTACACCACCAAAGAAGATGGGCTTGGAATGGGGCTTACGGTGAGCAGACAGATAATTGCAGCTCACCATGGGAGCATAACGATTAGGAATCGTATCGTAAAAGAAGGTGTTGAGGTCTTGATCCAGCTGCCGTTCAGACCTCTGGCAACAGAGGGCCTAAGTGAAATCGTAACAGGGAAAATCGATGAGTGCAAAGATACTGATACTTGAAGATGAGGCGCGAATGCGTCGATTATTGGAGTTGGTTTTGTTGGAACCTGGCTATCAGGTAAAAACAGCTGCCGATGGCGTTGCGGGAATTGCACTATGGAAGTCATGGCAGCCTGATCTTATCCTCAGTGATTTAAAAATGCCGAAGATGGATGGTCTTGAAGTCCTTCATTTCCGAAACATAAATTTTCCAGCCACCCCTTTTATTCTTCTCACCGCCTTTGGTACCGTAGAAACAGCAGTAGCTGCCATGAAAGAAGGGGCCTACGATTACCTCACTAAACCGGTGGATAACAATCTTGTACAGGAATTGGTGGCCAGGGCCCTTGCTTCCACAGGGAGGAAGGGTGAGACTGATGGACGGATGATTGGCTCCTCTTCTGCTTTGCAAGTTGTCCGTGATTCCATTGCAATGCTGGCAGAGACAGAGAGTTCTGTATTGATTACTGGAGAGTCCGGCACCGGCAAAGATCTTGTGGCCAGGGCCATTCACGATGCATATGCTGGTTCTGATTCCCCCTATGTCCAGGTAAACTGTCCGGCCATTCCTGGCGATCTGCTGGAAAGTGAACTCTTTGGGCATCGGCGCGGCTCTTTTACGGGGGCCGTTGCTGATCGCAAGGGTGCCTTTGTCAATGCCCATGGCGGTACCCTGTTTCTCGATGAAATCGGGAGCTTCCCCCTTGACCTACAGCCCAAACTTCTCCATGCTGTTGAACAGAAGAGAGTGATGGCGGTGGGTGGTTCACAACCTCAAGATGTGCAGATCAAAATAATCTCTGCCACTAACTGCGATATGGATTCGATGGTGGCGCAAGGGACTTTTCGGCAGGATCTCTTTTACCGTTTAAATACTTTGCAACTGCGGTTGCCTCCTCTACGGGAGCGAAATGAGGATATTGAGGAACTCGTCAATTTTTTTCTTGTTCAGTTTAGTCGCAAGCATAAAAAAAATCCCCGGCAGTTGGGGGCTGCTGCTTTAGTCAAGATGCAACACTACCAGTGGCCAGGTAATATTCGTGAGTTGCGTAATGTTGTAGAGAGTGCATGTCTCCGATGTAAGGGTGAAATATTGACTGCGGATTTGTTGCCAGAAACCATTTTGGATGAGGGAGATGAGGGAGATGAGGGAGATGCGGGTGGAGCGGGTGGAGCGAGCGTAGCTTGCAACGGCTGTTCTGATCTTGTGGCCACAGAGCGGCACTTAATCATACAGGCTCTTGAGCAGTGCTACTGGAACCAGTCTCAGGCAGCTAAAAAACTTGGTATTACCAGAAATACTCTGCGTTACAGGATTAAAAAACACAAAATCGAGAAAGCGGATCATTAAAATTCCCTCCTAACACAATCCGAATAAAACGCTAACCAAACCCTAAAGTGCATCGAGTCTAAAGGGCTGAACAAAGTTGTATCTTGTCAACACTGTTCAGGAGAATCCCATTTTGGCTCATCAGATAACGTTTCAACGAGAAATCGACAAGCTCAAGAAGAAGTTTATGGTTCTTGGTGCCATGGTTGAGGAGCGCCTCCAGAAGGCCAGCCTTGCCATGCAGACCAGGGATCAGGAGTTACTCCAGGAGATCATTAGCTCCGACTGGGAGATTGATGAGATGGAGATAGAGGTGGAGGAGGAATGCCTCAAGATTCTGGCCCTGCATCAGCCTGTGGCCAGTGACCTGCGCCTCCTCATCGCCATTATCAAGATCAACAATGAGCTGGAACGCATAGCCGATATTGGTGTCAATATTGCCAAGCGGGTTCAGACCATCAGTAAAGATTCCAGCCTGCAGTTCACAATCGATTACCAGCCCATGTTCGGTACGGTGCTGCGTATGTTTCGACTGAGTCTGGATGCTCTGGTTTTGGAAGATGCGAACCTGGCCCGCAAGATATTTCTTGAAGATGAGATGGTCAATCAGCTGCGCAATCAGGCCTACAGAGATGTGACCCGTGCATTGAATACCGAGCCGGGTCATGCCAAATGTCTGGTGAATCTCTATCTGCTGGCCCGTCACCTGGAGCGGATGGGAGATCGGATTAAAAACATTGCAGAAGAGGTGATCTACCTCGTAGAAGGAAAGATTGTGCGCGGAGGGATGCATTAGATGTCGCCCTCACTGTTTCTCCTTATCCTGCTGGGAATGGTCTCCTGGGCCTATATGCAGGGCAAGAGCAAGGCCCTGAAACTCACGGGAGGTGCGACGGCCTCAACGGGCCTGCATTCCAGGCCCGGTTATTACGGCATACTCACTGCGCTCTGGTGTCTGCTTCCGGCCCTGCTCGTCTTTGTCCTGTGGATGATCTTCTCGGGTACGATTTTGACCGCCCTTGCCATGAAAACGCTGCCCCCGGCCATGCAGAATCTCTCTCCAGATCAGACCAATCTTCTGGTCAATGATCTGCGAAACCTGGTGGCGGGGCATGTGGCCGCCCGTGATATTGATCCGGTGTTGCAACTGGCCGCAGATCAGTATCTGGGTATGGAGCGTATCAGCAGGGGTGCCCTGGCTGTGGTGATGTTCAGTGCGGCCCTGTTGTTCTCCAGGTTTTTGTATGGGCGCATATCCCCGGAAATGCGGGCCAGAAACCATGTGGAAAATATTGTAAAGGTGGCACTGATGCTCTGTTCCACCCTGGCCGTTCTCACCACCGTGGGGATAGTGATCTCTGTCCTCTTCGAATCCATCCGATTTTTTCAGCAGGTGCCTCTCACCGATTTTCTCTTTGGTCTTAAATGGAGTCCCCAGATGGCAATGCGTGCCGATCAGTCTGGAAGTTCCGGGAGTTTCGGTGCGATTCCCATCCTTGCCGGAACCTTTATGATTTCAGGCATTGCCCTCTCGGTGGCTGTGCCCATCGGGCTGATGTCCGCCATCTATCTCTCAGAATATGCAGGTCGGCGGGTTCGAGCCTGGGCCAAGCCAATAATGGAGATCCTGGCCGGAGTTCCCACTGTGGTCTATGGTTTTTTTGCGGCCCTGGTGGTGGCCCCCTTCATTCGCAATAGCGGTGAATTGCTGGGCCTCTCTGTCTCCTCTGAGAGTGCTCTGGCAGCAGGGCTGGTAATGGGGGTGATGATTATTCCCTTTATCTCATCCCTCTCCGATGATGTGATTAATGCTGTGCCGCAAACCATGCGGGACGGATCTTACGGGCTTGGGGCTACAAAGAGTGAAACCATCTTAAATGTGGTAATTCCTGCGGCCCTGCCGGGAATAGTGGGTGGCGTTTTACTTGCTGCATCCAGGGCCATTGGGGAGACCATGATCGTGGTGATGGCGGCTGGGCTCTCTGCCAATCTTACTGCCAACCCTTTGCAGGCGGTGACCACGGTGACGGTACAGATCGTGACCCTGCTGGTTGGGGATCAGGAGTTTGACAGTCCCAAGACCCTGGTGGCCTTTGCTCTCGGTCTGCTGCTCTTTTTGGTGACCTTGGTTCTGAATGTAATTGCACTCTATGTGGTGCGTAAATACCGTGAAGAATATGAGTGATACTAAAGAAAATGTGATGGAAAGGGTTAATACCGGTCTGGCCCGGCGCTATCGTAAAGAGCGATACTTCCGCCTGTTTGGTCTGGGGGCGGTTATTGTCAGTATCGGTTTTCTTGCGCTGCTCTTTTTGAGTATTACCGCAAACGGCTGGACGGCCTTTCAGCAGACCGAGGTTTTGCTGGATATCCATTTTGAGAAGACGGCCTTTGATGTGAACAACCTCTCTTCTGCAAATTACGGGGCATTGGTCAAGTCTGCCATGCGTGGCATGTTTCCCAAGGTTTCCGGGCGCAGGGACAAACGAAAGCTCTATAAACTGGTGAGTACGGGTGCTGCCTACGTTTTGCGGGATATGGTGATGCGGGACAGTACCCTCATCGGTTCCACTGTTCAGGTCTGGCTTCCGGCCGATGATGAGGTGGATATGTTTCTAAAGGGCAGGATATCGCGTGATGTGCCTGAGCGTAATCGCCGTCTCAACGATAAACAGCTCTCGTGGATAGATCAGCTCAGCGGAGAGGGGCGTCTTGAAAAGAAGTTTAACAGCACCTTCTTCACCGCAGGCGATTCCAGGGAACCGGAACTTGCCGGGATTCGAGGTGCGGCAGTGGGGTCTCTCTTTACCCTGGCTGTTACCCTGCTCCTCTCTTTCCCAATGGGAGTGGCCACTGCCGTCTACCTTGAAGAGTTTGCCCCCCGAAATAAGTGGACCGATCTGGTGGAGGTTAATATCAATAATTTGGCTGCGGTACCCTCCATTGTTTTTGGTTTACTTGGGCTAGCCGTTTTTTTGAATATTCTTGGTATGCCGCGCTCTGCCCCCTTAGTGGGAGGTCTGGTTTTGACCCTTATGACCTTGCCCACCATTATTATAGCCTCACGGGCAGCTCTGAAATCAGTTCCGCCCT
>CAYWMZ010000021.1:0-12415 GCA_964459485.1 uncultured Desulfocapsa sp.
GAGCAGCAGACGATGGCTTGCAACTTCTGCGTCCGCAGGGGTCTCTTTGAGGGTGGGGATCAGTGATTGCGAATATCTCATTATCTCTCTACCTGTATATATAGGATGCTTTTTTAAGCCTGTTCTATTTTCTTGAGTTCAGCCAGGAAGGTTTCAAGCAGTTCCTCTTCCTTGACCTTTTTGTACAACTTTCCCTTCTTAAATATTATGCCCACACCGTTGCCACCAGCCAGACCAATATCGGCCTCTTTGGCCTCACCTGGCCCATTGACCACGCAGCCCATAACGGCCACCTTTATGGTTTTTTCCATGTTCTGGACAAAACGTTCCACCTCTTCGGCTATGGAGAACAGATCTATCTGGGTTCTGCCGCAGGTGGGGCAGGAGATGAGCTCCGGCCCCCGCTCTCTAATTTTTAAGGAACGCAGGAGCTCATAGCAAACCCGAATCTCCTCCACCGGATCCCGGGTGAGTGAGATACGAAAGGTATCCCCTATGCCCTGATACAGAAGGATTCCTAAGGCCACACTGGATTTCACGGTTCCTGCAATAAGACCACCCGCCTCTGTGACCCCAAGGTGCAAAGGATAGTTGGTGAGTTTAGAGAGCTGCTGATAGCCACTGATGGCGGTGAGGGTGTCGGAGGATTTTATGGATATTTTGATCTCTTCAAAGCCCTGTTCTTCCAGGAGGCGCACGTTACGCAAAGCACTCTCGATCAGTGCTGTGGGTTTTTCTGCCGTGGGATAGCCATATTCTTTCAGAAGATCTTTTTCGATGGAACCGGAATTGACCCCAACCCGAATGGGTACCCCATGACTGATGGCAGCAGCCACCACTTTGGCAAGTTTCTCAGAACCACCAAGGTTACCGGGATTAATACGAATGCCCTGGGCGCCATTTTCCATGGCCGCAACGGCCAGACGGTGATCAAAGTGAATATCTGCAATCAATGGAATCCGAATCTGCCGCCGAATGGCAGAAATGGCCCGGGCTGCATCCAGGTCCAGCACTGCCACCCGAATAATCTCACAACCGGCATCCTGTAGTTGTCCAATCTGGGCCACCGTGGCATCCACATCCCGGGTATCGGTATTGCACATGGACTGGACAGCAATGGGATTACCACCACCTATGGCCACATCTCCCACATGAATGGTCCTGGTCTCTCTTCTCAATATCATGATCCCTGCTTCTCTTTCAATTCTGTTGCTCTTTTTTTACCAGGCTAAGCTCTGCGTCGGAGGCCCGGACATAGAGAGGAGAGGCCTGGCCCAGATCCATTATGTCTCCGGCTCGCAACTGCTCACAACACAAAAAGCCGATGGCCGCAGCCGATGGATAGTGCAAAGGCAGCGGTGCTGTGGTGAATTTGTCCCCAAGGAGTTCTGCCAGGGATTCGCCATAACTGAGCAGTCCATCACCCGCAAGGAGAACCGTTTCTTTTATTTCATCAGCCAAAAGTTCAGGGCTCAGGGCAGCAATACTGCCCTCGCTACGGTAGATACCACGGTTATCAGAAGCGTACCAGCGGCGATAAATCTCTTTTTTACGGGCATCGACTACAACACAGAGGGGCCTGTCACCGCAGCAGCGCAGGGCGATTCCGTCAAGACTGCTCACCCCGAGCAGGGGTTTAGCCATGGCGGTGGCCATGCCCTTTATGGTGGCCATGGCAATACGCAGGCCGGTAAAAGATCCGGGGCCAAGTCCCACTGCCAGACCGTCCAGGTCTGTCACGCCAAGTCCGTTTTCGGTGAGCAGAAAATCAATTGCCCCAAGCAGCCGCCTGGAGTGAGTCACCTTTGTGTTCAGATTCAGTTCTGCCAGCAGCTCTCCGTCGTGAATATCACCACGACAAAGGGCAACACTACTACAGGGGGTGGCGGTATCAACAGAGAGTATCAGCGGGTACTTAGAGCTCACGAGCCAAAGATCCTTGCCAGGTCATTATAGAAGACAAAGATCATGGCTACCCCAAGAAAGGCCATCCCAACCTGCTGGGCCACAATCTGCATCTTTTCACTCATGGGTTTGCGGCGAACAGCCTCAATACTCAGGAACATCAGATGTCCTCCATCGAGAACAGGAATGGGCAGGAGATTTAAAATACCGAGGTTTACACTGAGAAGTCCCATAAAGAAGATAAAATTGACCCACCCGGCCTGCATCTGTTTTCCGGCTATCTGGGCGATAAGGATGGGACCGCCAAGTTCTGAGACAGGTACCACCTGCTGGATCAGCTTTACAAAGCCAAGCACCGTCAGGCTGATATACATCCAGGTCTGCTGCCAGGCTGCCTCAAGGGCACCAAAAGGACTGGTAGGTACATAAAAGATATCGTTGGCCTTCATAATCCCCACCATAAAACGCTGCCCCACCTCTTCGCCAAAGATATCTTTGACCGGGAGCATGGCAGGCGTCACCACTACAGTAACCTCCTTGTCACCACGGGCCAGCAGAAAGGTGAGGGCCTCTCCCTTAGAATCTTTCACCAGATTTAAGACATCCAGCCACACTTCCGTTGCCTGACCGTTGATGGTGAGGATAGTATCCTGGGCCACGATGCCGGCAGTCGCAGCGGGTGAGTCTTTGCTAACCTCTCCAATCTTGGTGCTATCATGGCTATCAGGTAGCCCCATAAAGAGGAACACAAAGAAGAACAGCACCAGACTGAAGAGGATGTTAAAAAACGGTCCGGCAAAAACGATAAGAAAACGCTGCCACACCTTTTTAAAGGCAAATGAGGCCTCTTGATCCTCGGCAGACGCCCCCTGCTCATCTGGATTTTCCCCTAACATTTTCACATAGCCACCAAGTGGCAGGGCGCTGAGCTGATATTCGGTTTCGCCCACTGTCTTACTGACGATCTTGGGGCCAAAACCGAGAGAAAACTTGAGTACTCGAACCTTGAACAGTTTGGCAAAGAGGAAATGTCCCAACTCATGGACAAAGATCAAAATACCCAGACAGACGATAAAGGAGACAGCAGTATTCATAGACAATTCCGTGGGATTGTGGCTAATATATTAATATTTTTCTTGTATCAGTGCAGTTGCGGCTTCACGGGCCCTCAGGTCCGCAGCCAGGATATCTTCAACACGCTCTTCACTCCCCTCCTGCACCTTGTCCATAACTGTAGCCACTGTTGCGGCAATTTCAAGGAATGGGATTTTTTCATCCAAAAAGGCATCCACTGCAATCTCATTGGCTGCATTGAGGACAGCAGGCAGCACCCCTCCCGTGCGAATGGCCTTAAAAGCTAAAGACAGCGCAGGAAAGCGATCGTAATCTGGATCATGAAACTCAAGATTGGAGCAGGTGGCAAGATTCAACTGCGGAAGGGACATGGGTAATCTTCTGGGATATGAGAGGGCATAGGCGATGGGGATACGCATATCCGGAATTCCCAGTTGAGCTATCACCGAGCCATCCTGAAACTCGACCAAAGAGTGAACTATGGACTGGGGATGTACCACCACCTGAATATCTTCCACACTGACATCAAAGAGCCATTTGGCCTCAATAACTTCAAGGCCCTTATTCATAAGCGTTGCTGAATCGATGGATATCTTCCGACCCATATCCCAGTTGGGATGGTCAAGGGCCTGGGCAGGAGTAACCTGCTTCAGTTCAGTTAGATTTTTTTCCCTGAAAGGGCCACCAGATGCGGTGAGGATAATTTTTGCCACATCGTCACGATGTCCTGCCTCCAGGGCTTGAAAGATGGCACTGTGCTCGGAATCTACGGGCAGGAGTTGTACCCCTTTTTGGCGGCAACTATCCATAACCAATTTACCGGCCATGACCAGGGTCTCCTTATTGGCAAGACCAATATCCTTGCCAGCATCTATAGCGGCAAGGGTCGGCAACAGTCCGGCGGCACCAACAATAGCTGATATGGTCATATCAGCTCCATTCAGTGCAGCCACCTCCTTATTGCCCTCGGTTCCATGACGGATGCGATCTTTATACCTGTCCGGGAGCTGCCCCTTCAACTGTTCAGCATCTTCCTGGGCGGCAACAGAGATCAGTTCAGGTTCAAACTCCTGCACCTGTTCTAGGAGTTTGCCTATATTTTTACCGGCCGCCAGTCCACATATCCGGAAACGGCCAGGAAAACTACGAACCACATCCAACACATTGCAGCCAATGGAGCCGGTGGAGCCAAGTACAGATAGTGTTTTCATAAAGAATATGGCCCCAGAAGCAGAAGATAGTAGAGTACAGGGGCGGCAAAGAGTATGGAGTCTGCCCTGTCCAGAATTCCACCGTGCCCCCCGAGGAGGGTTCCAGAATCCTTGGTTCCCGTGGCACGTTTAATCACAGATTCGATGAGATCTCCGCAGATCCCTACACATCCAAGGAGCACGGCGGAGATGATTACAAATCCCCAGGGAACACTATCAAGAAGAAAAAATGCCAGTAACGAAGCCACAATGGTTCCCACACATATCCCGCCTATGGCCCCCTCTATAGTCTTATTGGGACTGATCAGCGGGCTCAGTTTATGGCGTCCAAAGGCACGACCTGCGTAATAGGCACCCGAATCCGAACCAGCGGTGATCCCGCTCAGTATCAGAAGCCAATGGTTTCCGGCTGGAAGCTCGCGAATAAGTAATAAATGCCCCCCCAAAAATCCAAGCCAGAGTAGGCCCAGACTGCACCTAGAAAAGAAACCATAACAGTCAAAATCAACACTATAGCTTGCAAGGGTCCAGAAGGAGAGGATCAAAAAGGCGACAAGAAGGCCTGATGAGATCCCAGCCTGGGGCAACAAGAAATACCACAAAGAAGGCAGAGCAATAAGGACAGCAAGGGAGATCGGAGACCAAAAAGATTCTCTGGCAAGGGCCATTTTTCCATATTCATGCCCTCCAAGCAGGAGAATCAACACAAGAACCAGGGCGAAAAGCGCAACCGACCCTTGGAGGAGAAGAAGCAGCCAACACGCTGCTAGGGCAAGGCCTGGAAGCAGTCGATTCATGGGTCACCCACTCTTGATTTGGGCACTGGTTTTGCCATAGCGTCGCTCTCTACTCTGATATTCTGCAATGGCTGCAGCAAAGGCATCCTCCCGGAAATCTGGCCACATGGTCTCTGTGAAATAGATTTCGGCATATGATGCCTGCCACAGCAGAAAATTGGAGAGCCTGGACTCTCCTCCTGTGCGGATAAGGAGGTCGGGGTCAGGCAGGCAGGCGGTATAGAGATGGGAATCGATACATGACTCGGTTATTTCATCAAGAGTCATGCTCCCATCACGAAATGCTATAGCGATCTCTTTGATTCCTGCGATAAGCTCGGCCCGCCCCCCATAGCTGAGGGCAAGATTGAGGGTCAACTTATCATTCTCAGCCGTATCGGCGATGGTTTTCTCGAGCACCTCCCGAACGTCAGAGGGGAGTTTATCAATATCACCAATACAGGTAAGGCGAATCCTGTTTTGCAGCATCCTCTTCAGTTCTTTCTGAAGATAGTTCTTCAACAATCCCATCAAGCCACCCACCTCATCGGCAGGGCGCTTCCAGTTTTCCGTAGAAAAGGCATAGAGGGTCAGAACCTCAACACCCCATTCAGCAGAACATTCAACAATATTCTGTACA
Source organism: uncultured Desulfocapsa sp. (assembly GCA_964459485.1). Lineage (GTDB taxonomy): Bacteria > Desulfobacterota > Desulfobulbia > Desulfobulbales > Desulfocapsaceae > Desulfocapsa. The sequence goes on from CAYWMZ010000021.1 coordinate 5,607, forward strand.
GAATCCACACCCACTTTATGGCCATAGAGCCGTGGCTTATGCTGTCGTTTGGCCCAACGTCCGTTTCCATCCATAATGATGGCAACATGACGAGGGATACGTGTGGGATCAAGGGATTGAGGTAAGGGCATATTTTTTTGGAGATGGACAACAAAGTAGAGGAAAACCTGACGGTAAAGAAAGAAGGATCTCAGGAGTTATATCCGACACTGCACAATCCTCAAATTGGTACGAGAAGCCTGCCTTGCAAAATAAGAGGTATCAAAGAAGCTGCTTAAATTTCCATCATCTCTTTTTCCTTATGCTCTGTAACCTCATCGACCTGTTTGACGTAGAGATCCGTATCCTTCTGGGCATCGTCCTGGAGTTTAAAGAGATCATCTTCTGAGATCTCCTTATCCTTCTTCTGCTGCTTTAAAGTGTCGATTGCTTCGCGTCGTACATTGCGGATAGCAACCCGAAACTCTTCAGCCACCTTGCGAACCTGCTTGACCAATTCTTTACGTCTTTCTTCAGTAAGCTGGGGAATGGTGAGCCGAATAACCTTGCCATCATTTGCAGGAGCAAGACCAAGATTGGATTTCATAATAGCCTTTTCAATGGCGGGTACCATCTGAGGATCCCAGGGCTGAATGGCAATCATTCTGCTCTCGGGTATGGTCATTGTGGCCACCTGATTCATAGGCATCGGGCTACCATAGGCATCAACAGAGATACCGTCTAGAAGAGAGATGGAAGCACGACCGGTACGAACCTTTGAAAGTTCGTTCTTAAAGGTCTCAACGCTCTTTGCCATTTTATCTGCCATTTCAGTTATAACTTCACTCATGCCATACTCTCCAGATCCTATCTTGCTTTATTAACGAAACATTATTCTGTTAGTTTCCAATAAGACTCCCAATCGAATCACCAAAAACGGCGCGTCGGATATTTCCAGCTTCGGTCATATTAATAACCAAGATTGGCTTATTGTCCTCTTTTGCCAAAGCAATACCTGCGGCATCCATAACCCGCAAATTTTTAGATAATACATCATCATAGCTGAGGGTCTCAAACTTCTTGGCATCTGGGTAAAGCACAGGATCCTTATCGTAGACACCATCTACCTTGGTGGCCTTGATGATAATGTCGGCATCAATTTCAAGGGCACGAAGAACACCGGCTGAATCGGTGGTAAAGTAGGGGTTTCCGGTTCCTGCGGCAAAAATCACAGCGCGCCCCTTCTCAAGATGCCGGGTGGCCCGACGACGAATATAGGGTTCACAAACCAGACGCATAGGAATGGCAGACATAACCCGAGTAACCACCCCACCCCGCTCCAGAGAATCCTGTAGGGCGAGGGAGTTAATAACCGTGGCCAGCATACCCATATTGTCGGCTGCCGTCCTGTCCATGCCCTGACTTGCTCCCTTAACACCACGAAAAATATTCCCGGCACCAATCACAATTCCAACCTGAACACCAAGATCAATTATATCCTTAATTTCCCCGGATATGGAGTCAAGAACATCGGTATTAATACCAAATGAGTCCTCACCCATAAGGGCTTCACCGCTCAATTTTAGCAGTATCCGTTGATACTTTAAATCCATGAACATTCCTCCTGGGCAGGAAACAGAGAACCAACCATTCAGGCTGGATAAAAACGACCACTCATAATGAATAAAATAATTCAGATATCAGGAAAGTCTATTATCCCTCAATCATAAAATTTTAGTAACTATTCAGCGTAACAGTAAGAAACGCAGAAAAAGCACTAAATGTAACTGTTCAGGGTGCGTTAGATTCGGTCATTCAGCCCTTTCATAAGAGTTACGCTCTATGAAAGGGGCTGAAGGGCCGAAGATGACGTGCCCTGAATAGTTACAAATTTTAAAAGGTCAAACAGAGGCAGAAGCCGAGGCCCCTGCCTTAACACTGGAATGATCAGGCACCAACCTGAAAACGGGAAATCTGTTTTACAGAGATAGATTCACCCATTTTACCAATAAGGTCGGTAATCAATTCTTGAATGGTGAAATCGGGATCCTTCACAAAGGGCTGATCGAGGAGACATATCTCTTTAAGATATTTCTCCATCTTTCCGCCTACCATTTTCTCGACGATATTCTCAGGCTTTCCGGAATCAATAGCCTGCTGTACATAAATCTCTTTTTCGCGGGCAATAATATCAGCGGGCACGTCCTCTCGGCTAATAGCGATGGGGTTCACCGCAGCAACATGCAAGGCGAGATCACGGGCAAATTCTTTAAAACCGTCAGTTTTGGCAACAAAGTCACTCTCACAAGAGAGTTCAACCATGGCTGCAATTTTACCACCTGCATGGATATAACACTCAATGGTACCCTCACTGGTGGCTCGCCCTGCGCGCTTGGCAGCTACAGCAAGGCCCTTCTGACGCAGAAGATCGACAGCCTTATCAAAGTCACCCTCGGTCTCGCTAAGTGCATTCTTACAATCCATCATACCTGCAGCAGTAGTATCGCGCAGGTCCTTAACCATTTTACTTGTGATTTTCACGAAATATCTCCTCTTTGATAACGACAGGCCGTACAGGACCATTACCTGTAGTTTTCATATATTAACTATAATAAAAACGATATTAACTTCTGGGGAAGTCCTAAAAGGTGTAATAAACCTTCAGGTAAATACAGCGAGAACTGCGGACACAACAAAGGGGCTTACCCAGCCCCTGAAGTCGCAAATTACTCAATGCTGTACTCTTACTATAAATCTTTATGCAGCGTTTGTTCCATCACCAGCTTCTGGTACTGTATCAGCAGGCTGTTCTACATTTTCATCACCCATTGCAGCCATCATAGCCTCATCTGAAGCATCTTCTCCATCCCTGTTAGCCTGACCGGTGAGCACACCTTCTGCAAGCTGGTTACAGATCAAGCGAATGGAACGAATCGCATCGTCGTTGCCAGGTATGATATAATCAATATTATCGGGGTCACAGTTGGTATCTGCAAGCGCAATAACAGGAATTTTAAGCTTTTTAGCCTCATTGATGGCAATGGCCTCATTGCGGGGATCAATTACCAGTATGGCAGTTGGAACATTACGCATGTTCTTAATTCCACCAACATTTCTTTCGAGTTTTATACGCTCTTTCCCCATGAGCAAAATCTCTTTCTTGGGAAAACGATTTATGGATCCATCTTCCTGCATGGATTCTATTGATTTGAGGCGCTCAATAGAGTTTTTAATGGTCTGAAAGTTGGTAAGCATTCCACCGAGCCAGCGATGATCAACATAAGGCATCCCACAACGTACAGCCTCTTCCTTAATGATATTTCTGGCCTGACGTTTGGTTCCAACAAAGAGCAGGTTCCCACCTTTGCCGATCTCATTGATAACAAAATCACTGGCGGTATCAAAGAGTTTTTTACTCTTATCAAGATTGATAATATATATTCCGTTACGGGGGCCATAGATGTAAGGTTTCATCTTAGGATTCCAACGACGGGTCTGATGACCGAAATGAAGGCCAGCCTGGAGCATTTCCTTTACTGTTACTTTAGACATTCTGTTCTCCTATCCAGTTAAACGTCCATCCCATCTTCATCGGAATATCTTAGAGATATCCTGACACCGGAATATGAGGGATGTGTGAATTGTATTTTCTCCACCCGATGCAGAGAAAACGACTACATATAAAACTAAACTTTCTTTATTACCACACCACATCTATAGATTCAAGTTTTTGATGAAATGATACGCAAAGAAAATCTGTATTCATACTGCTTTTAGAGTGATTATCTACCTAACAGTGAAGACGGGGAACCGAGGAAATTTTTAAGCCACTCAAATGCAAATTTCAGGAGTTCGGTATCTGACTCCTGTATCCTACGGCGCTGATCTCGGTTTATGGTGAATCGATCAAGGAGGGAATATTTAGCAACCATCAGTCGAAAATTATCAATATCATAGCATGAGGTAAATGCCATCTGCTGCTTCGGCCCACCACTGCCTTCTCCAGCCCAGGGGTTCGTTGAGAAAAGAGTGTCGACCTCAGCCCAAAGATCATTCATGAGGTTATACTCATCGAGACGTTGATCTCGTATCCATTTCTTAACCGTATAGGTTTTGCTTTCTCTGTGACCGTGGCAATATTCATGATTGGTGAGGAGGTAAAAGTCGTGACCTACTCCTCTTTCAGGTGAGCGGTCGACACCTCTTTCCAGGGGATAGGTACGACATGCCGATGGACGATCACTATATATTCCACACCCATCGTTATCAAGGAATGGACAGGCCTTGGATTCATCATTGAGCCTGAGCATAAGTGAGGGAAAATAGGGATGCGCCGCACCTTGAACCACTCTCACATAATTTTCAATAAATTCCTGTGAGCTGATCTTCATAAATGTTTTCAGGCGTAAGATATCATAAGGATATAGGAACATATCAACATTTTTACAACAGACCATAAAACAGTCCACTTCGGAATGGCAATGAAAGGAAAACTTTTTCTTGCCTAGTGGCTCCATACCTTCAGGCATCTGCTTGTTACTGTTCATAGTCTCTTACCAATTAAAATGAGGTTAGAAGTTATAAAAAAGAGAAAAAAAAAGCTGATATGATAGAATCATATCAGCTTTTCTGTAAACCAACGGGAGAATAAAGGCTTAACTATCGCTCTCTTCTCCGACATTCTCTGAGTAGGTAACCAGTTCGAGAATTGCCATGGGTGCGGCATCACCACGCCTTTGTCCAGTCTGGATAATACGGGTATATCCACCATTGCGGTCAGCAAACTGTCCTGAGATCTCATCAAAGAGCTTGGCAACGACATCACGGGATCGAATGAAGCTAAGAGCTTGACGTTTGGCATGAAGGTCGCCACGTTTGGCTAGAGTAATCATTTTATCAACAACCTTTCTTACCTCTTTGGCCTTTGGGGTGGTTGTAACAATACGCTCATGTTCAAATACAGATGTAACCATATTACGAACCATGGCCTCTCTGTGGGAACTTGTCCGACCAAGTCTTCTTCCTGCTTTTCTGTGTCTCATAATTCTATCCTCAAATTCAATCCCAGTGATACAGGTATTGATCTATAATAATTGCGCCTTATGCCTCTGTATCTTCGCCGGTTTCGGCGACTTCAGGGGGAGTCCAATTGTCGATTTTCATCCCAAGAGTAAGATCCATCTCAGTGAGCAGAGCCTTAATTTCGTTTAGTGATTTACGACCGAAATTTTTGGTCTTCAACATTTCCTGATCCGATCTCTGGGTCAACTCTCCGATAAAATTGATATCGGCATTCTTTAAACAGTTCGCAGAACGTACTGAAAGCTCAAGATCCTCTACCGGTTTGTTGAGATTGGGATTTAAGGGTTCAATATCACCAAGATCCTCTTCACTCTTCTCAGGCTCAACTTCTGCCTCATCAAAATTGATAAAGGGGGTCAGCTGTTCCTTCAAAATTTTAGCGGCAAAAGCCAAGGCATTCTCAGGCTTAACACTGCCATCTGTCTCAACTTCAATGGTCAGCTTATCATAATCGGTCTGCTGACCAACACGAGCATTGGAGATACCAAACTGAATCTGACGAATGGGTGTGAAAATAGCATCAATGGGAATCTGCCCAATATCAAGATCTTCTTTTGACTGCTTCTCAGCAGTCTGATACCCTTTCCCCCACTCAACAGTGAGTTCAGCGTGAAAATCAACATCAGCAGTAAGAGTACAGATCAACTGATCTCCATTCATCACTTCCATTCCGCCACCAGCGATATCAGAGGCAGTTATCTCACAGGGGCCCTTTTTATCAATGGTAACCACCTGTTTCTCAACAGATGCAAGTTGAAGCCTCACCTGTTTAAGGTTGATGATAATCTCACTGACATCCTCTTTAACATCCTCCATGGATGTGAACTCGTGTAATGCACCTTCAATCTTGACACTGGTTATCGCAGTACCTTGAATGGAGGAGAGCAAAATACGCCGTAAAGAGTTGCCTATGGTTGCTGCAAATCCACGTTCAAGTGGTTGGCATACAAATTTTCCATATGTAGCGGTATGTTTTGCCGCATCTACCTCAATTGGCTCAGAGTGAATCAGTTCATGCCAATTGCGATAAATAGGGAGTGTCTCTTCAACAGTTTCGGTCATGAGTTTCCTACCTTCGGGGTTGCAGTATGATTAGTCGAAATAATCCGAGTCATTACTTGGAATACAATTCAACTATCAATTGTTCCTGAATGGGCATGGTAATTTCGTCACGATTAGGAAGAGCCTTTACGGTAGCCTTAAAAGCATCTTTGTCGAGCTCAAGCCAAGTCGGAATTCCACGCCGGGCGACAGCTTCCATGCTTTCAACAAGGAAAGAATTAGTACGGCTTTTTTCCTTAACTGTAACGACATCATTTACTGAAATGAGAAAAGAAGGGATATTAACCTTTTTTCCATTTACCAGGATATGATTATGGAGAACCAGCTGTCTGGCTTGCTTCCTTGAAGAAGCAAATCCAAGACGAAAAATGGTATTGTCCAGACGACGTTCGAGTAAAACAAGAAGATTTTCACCGGTAATCCCCTTCTGAAGATCCGCCTTGTGAAAATAGTTACGGAACTGCCCTTCAAGCATTCCATAAATATTTTTAACCTTCTGCTTCTCACGCAGCTGTACGCAGTAGTCAGATACTTTTCTAAATCGTGCCTGACCGTGCTGACCGGGAGGTACCGCTCTTCTCTCGAAGGAACATTTGTCAGAATAACAACGATCCCCTTTGAGATATAATTTCAGATTTTCTCGTCTACAACGACGACAGGCAGCTCCTGTATATCTAGCCACTTTA
>CAYWMZ010000022.1:0-11855 GCA_964459485.1 uncultured Desulfocapsa sp.
GAGGACACGGTATTACCATAGTCCGCAGCCACAAATGGCGTTTTTTCAAGAACTCCCAGCCGCCCTGCTATGGTCTCAACAATATAACGACTCCCCTGATGGAGCAGGAACATATCAACTTCATTAATGTCTACTCCTGCCTTTAAAAGGAGACGCTTCACACTCAATGGCACCTGAGAAGCTGCAAAATTAAAGACTGCCCTACCATTCATTTCAAGAAATCCATCGGTATTGACATATAAAGCCTTGCAATCACGGCTTCTGGTTCCAAAATCAAAGGGACCTATTTGCCACTGTGGTGTATCGCTGAGCCAGGTAGCGGTGGCTCCATCACCAAAAAGCATGGCAGTATCACGATCTGCAGCGTCAATAATTTTTGAATACGGATCAGCCGTAACCAAGAGTCCATTTCTGAACCCCTGCCCCTCCATAAAACTTTTGACAATGGAGAGTCCCTGGACAAATCCAGTACACCCCAAAGAAATATCGAAAACGACACAACTCTCATCGAGCCCTAATTTCTTATGTAAGATTGCAGAAGAGTGAGGAAGCCCGTACCCGTCCGGATTCTGGCTGACCAGTACCAGACATTCCACATCTTCTGGGAGGAGTCCATGTTCCTCAAACAGTGGTAGAACCGCAGCTAAACCAAGATCCGTACAGTCCTGTTCTTTTCCCATACGACGAAGTCTGAGCATCCCAACCTTATTGACAATAAAATCTTCATCCACATCGAAAGTGCTACGCTGCTTGAGATTGTCAAGAAAAGACTCCGCTCTATGAACCGTTATCTTTTGTATTCCGATACTCATACTACTCTCTTTGAAAAATAGATTGTGCCAAGGACATCACCATCTCCAGAGATGGTTGAGAGAAAGGTCTTCTCTCCTATCACTCGAGTGAGGGTAATAGAAATCTCTTTGGGACTCACTGGCATTGACCGTAAATCTATACGCATCAAAAGTAATGAACACTTTCCCACTACTTCAAGAATTAGGGCCTTATTTAGAGCAACAACACGCTCAATAAAGCTTCCTGACCGTCCCGTTTTTTGGACTATGGTCTTTCCTGATATCGAGGCACCTGCAATAACCTGCTCCTCATCATAGGGGATTCGTTTATTGATTTGGTAACTATTATCTTCGACCACTGCCACCGTTTTTCGTTCCTGCTCAGTATCAATATAGCTCATAAGTAAACAGAGAGCATTACTCTTGCGCAGTGCCTCAAGCTCCGAGTTATCAACCCAGCGTACCAATAGGGGATACATGGCCATACGATGAATCTGAAACGACACCTCTTCTACTGACCCAGTGAGAGCAAGAACGGCTGGAATGATATCCGTCCCATGTAAATATTGTCGACTCCCTTTAAAAGGGAGATCAAGTGCATCTCCCTGGTGTCTATCTCCTGCTCCCTGTTTCTTAGAGAAAGTCATCTTTTACAAGACCTCTAAAACCGTTTCATGGTTCGTAATGGCTTGGCCGGACACCCAAAAACAGACTGTCCACAAAGTACCTTCTTGGTAACGACACTCCCTAAACCAACCTGACAATCATCTTCGATAATTACCTTGGCATTCACACTAACCCCTACAGCAATATTGCAGCGTGAGCCAATGCTTGCCCCGCCTGCTACACAGGTACCCGAAGAAATTGCACAATCTTCACCCACAGTGACATTATGACCAATATTCACCAGATTACCAATGCGAGTTCGTTCGCCAATAATAGTATCATCCAGCTCTCCTCGCACTATAACAGTCCCAGAACCGATCACCACTTCCGCTTCAATGAACACCGCTCCAAGATGAGGGAAAAACAGTCTCTCTTTTTCCTTGGTGATATGATATCCAAGTCCGACGCCACCAATGGACGCATTGTCCTGAATGAAAACATTTTCCCCTAATATGGTGCCAGGGCCAAGATAACAGTTAACACCAATACAACTTCCAGTTCCTATTCTGCACCCTTTATCAACCCAGGAACCAGCACCCACAGTAACCTCTTCTCCAAGCGAAGCTGTGCTAGAAATTCTGGCAGCCGGGTCTACGCCAGAAGATAGCGTTGAGCCAAAAAGGTTTTCTAAAGCTTTGATATACCAAGCGAGTGGATCTTCGACAACAATGAGGGTCTGCGCAGGACGGATATCTGTTTCTATTTCTGCCACTACCACAGATGCTCTGCTATTTCCAATTACTCCTTGAACTGCATTGGGAACAGTACCTTTGCAAAAGACAAAACTTCCCTCTTCTCCCTCACGAGGAGAAGCAACCGTGGAGACAATCTGATCGGTATTGCCACTCACCGACAATACTCCCCCAAGCCGTTCAATCAGGCTCTCAACTGCCAGGGGGGTATGTACTTTTTTAGGGAAAGAAGATTTCATATGTGCTTCACTTGGTTCACGTATCTTATAAAAGTACCTATCTCACACACTGTGATTATAATCAGACGTCATGATAACAGTGCTATTTAGTTGAACAGATCTTTATCAACTGCTCTGCAATGCGATCTGCTCCAAATCCATCAACGACGCGCTGTGGGTGTCTTTCGGGGAAATATTCTCCCTGCCGCATTTTTACGGCATTGCCGAAAGCAACAAGTAAATCTTCTGCCCCAAAGCTACCAAGCATCCCCAGATAAATTGTTCTCCCAAGGCCTTCCCATGCCAGAGAATGCTTGACCTGGTTGTCAGCAATTGCAATAAGTACCATGGGCAAGTCACAACAGGCAACCTCATAAACAGTTGTTCCACCAGCCATCACTGCCACATCACATGAAGCAATAAGGGGAGCAATGAGAGGCGGGTTAACTTTCAAATCTACTCTTCCCCTCCCATTTTCACCAATCCATTTAGAAATTTCACTGTTTCCAGAATTCAATTCTCCAGAAATAATAAGAAAACGTATGGTATTAGGCGTGTTCACTAACAGCTGCTGCAATACAAATAAATTTGCCCCACGATCATCTCCGCCGCCAAAGGTTAGTAAAACACGTTTAACAGGGCGAATAGAAGAACGAAGAGACATGTTTTTGAATTCTGGACGCAACAAGGCATACTTAGGGCCAAACAACAGGGTTGTACTACTCCGTATAAGAGCCTCATACTCTTTGGCTTTAGCCCCTGGACTAGTGTTCAATATGATATCTGCATAGAGCTTTTGATGGGCACGACCATCAAACTGCAACCAAGGCAATCCAGCATCCCGTAAACTCTGTTGGTAATCTTCGTCAACCCGATAGTCGTCAAGTACGGCAGCGCCAGCCCCATAGTGCTCACTTAACTGAACAAATACTCTTGAGTCTTCCTGGGCCGAAGTCCACGATGGTCTGGGAATCCACTCGGCAAAAGTACTCTTGTCATCTTCACATTGATACTCAACGGGAGGCCCGACCATAACACACGACTCCCCTTGCCCCTTCAGAGCAAGTGCCAAAGAGCGACAACGCACTAGATGGCCAAACCCCACGGTTGGGCTAGCATTACAGCGAAAAAGTATCATGAATTAGCAACACTGTGGATTTCACAATTCTAATCTTAATTAAGCCGTTTAAACTCACTATGACATAGAGGGCCTTTTAATAACGGCATAACCTCTCTACCATCCTCACACTCAGCAATCAGCTTTAAAATGGGGGCTAAGGCCTCACCATAGCTGGCAATCACTTCCGGGCTATGTTCAGTGCAGACATAGACGCTGTTCCCTGCAAGGTAACCTTTCGCAAGCATTTCCTGGGTAATCAATGTTTTATATGCCAATGCGTTCGGGCTATCAAAGGCAAATTTAATCAAGGCTGGTAAACCAAATACTCGCATGGGTAATGCATAGGCAGTAGCCAGTTCCTTCCAAAGAGCCGCAATTTCGTTACCAATCTGGTTAATTTTTTCCCAGCTCTTTTGAGACTCCATAACTTCAAGGGTTGCCAAAGCAGCCGTTGGCCCGATACGCTCGGTCCAGAAGGTACTGCTGATGAATGTAGACTGGGCAGCTTCCATAACTGCACGTCTTCCAATGATCGCAGTAATTGCGTAGCCATTGCCTAGTGCCTTACCAAACAAAGCCAAGTCAGGATCTACACCATACTTTTTATGAAGCCCACCAAAAGTCTCTCGAAAACCTGACGTACACTCATCAAAGACAAGAACTATCCCCTTCTCTGTTGCCAGCTTTCTAACCTTCTCCAGAAAACCATCCTTAGGGGGATCGTTTCGCTGTACTTCCATTTTGATGACACCCAGATCAGGGGTATCATTGACTATCTGCTGTAATTCTTCGAAGTGATTATAGCGAAAGGGAAGTACTGTCCCTTGAAGAATTTTCGGTACCCCTTTTGGTTCAAGCCCTGGTAACAGATGTCCTGCCAACTTTTCGTCATCACCAAGATTGGCAGCAAGGTACCAGTCATGCCATCCGTGATATCCGCAGATAGCAACCTTATCTTTGCCGCTGGCAGCACGAGCGATACGAATTGCAATGGAATTAGCCTCACCGCCGGTGCGAGCAAACCGTGCCATATCTGCCCACGGATGCATCGCTATCAGCTTTTCGGCTAAATACACCTCCTCCGGGCAATTCAAAGTGGACATATTCCCCATATTAACAGTTTCTTGCACTGCCTGGTCCACCACAGGATGCCCATATCCTAAAATGTTTGTCCCTATACCCATAATGGACATATCGACATACTTTCTATCATCAAGATCCCATACATTACAGCCCTGGGCGCGACTAAAATAAGCGGGCCAGTTTTCGGGAAGAAACATCTCTGCCCGTTTGGAAAGCAACATATTCCCCCCAGGAATGATCTGCTTGGCACGGCGCCAGAGTTTCTGCCCAGATCCCATAGTGGAACCTTCATTACGCGAAAGATGCTGATTTTCCAAAAAGAGTTGGGGCTGTTCCTTTTGGAGAGCAATTACATCTAACCAGCGAAAATTTCTTTGGGGGTGAAAATGTTCAAAAATGTTAGTTATGACATTAAAATCTGACACTTCATCAACGGTCCATCTCATAGACGAAAGGTTGTTAGCGTTTCTAACATTTCCTATGGAAAATTTTCCAGATTCCCGGATATATGGAACGACATGCTCCTTCTCAAAGTCACTAGTCGCATTCAGATAGCAACTCTTAAGCGTTGCAAAGGAAAAAACAGCAGTATCCAATCCATCGGGATAAGTTGGTGGACGGGTATTGGTCATATAATCAACACCCTGTGCCTCAAAGGCTCCAAGTACTTTGTCTACCAATTCCGCATCAACCAAAGGGCAATCACCGGTTATCCGGACAATAACATCCGCCTCAAACTGAAGAGCAGCCTTATAATATCTCTCTAATACATTTGTTTCGCTGCCCCGGAAAACCGCATACCCAAGAGAGAGTACATGGTCAACCAGAGGCTGGTTTTCCTGATCTGTTGAGGTCGCAAGAACTATTTGGTCAATTCCTTTGGAGGCAGCTAAACGCCCTAAAAGGAGCTCTATCAGCGGGGTTTCACAGATTTTCCGCATAACTTTACCGGGCAACCGAGAAGATCCCATTCGTGCCTGGACAATGGCAACTGTTTTCATTGTTCATTCCATAGGGAAGGGTTTATCAACAGCTGGTCTGCGCAGGCGATATCTGGGAACTCACCAGAGAATGGATACTTTGCAGCATCAATAACCTCTTGGAGTTGGCGAACGCCATCTGCTCCAACCAGAACTCTGTCAATTTCTGGGAAATGCAATGCAAATGCCAAACAGATTTCAAGAGCTGATTCCCCGCATTCAGCAAGCCAACCATGCCAAGCCTTCCAGAGCCGACTCCAAGGTAAAAATTTAGCCGGGACGTCTTTCTGTTCCATAAGAAGCAGACCCTGCAAAAAGACAGAGCGCACATGAATTTCAACCCCACGTTCTTTAAGACGGCTCATCCACCCAGAACTGTAAAGCTGACGATCAACCAAATTAAAGGGTGCCTGTACAATGTCAGGCTTGAATGCAGAGTAGATACTATCAAGCTCTTCGGGGGCATAGATAGAAACACCAATCTTTTTTACAAGCCCCCTCTCTTTCAAATTTTTCAGTGCTGCTACCAGTTGCTTTCCTTTATCTCCAAGAAAAGCACCAGAATGATGAACTAACAGACCATAAATTTTTTCAATTTTGAGACGAGCACATGACGCCTCTACCTGCGTCCGAACCCAGGCAGTTACATCTGAACACTCTTCCAAAAGGACCGGGAATTTAGTTACAATATCAAAATCCTGGACGCCTACAGCACCGAGGCATTTCTCACTATCACCGTAACCTTTCGCCGTATCCAAAAGACTCACCCCGCAACTCCTAGCCAATTGCACCATGTGTGCAGCATCTAATTGAGCCACCTTTCCTGTCTGGTTTGCAACACCATAAGGAAACCCAAACTGAGCTGTCCCCAAGGCAAGTCTCTGAACTCTATTATTCAATGGAGTCCCCCTTGAGCATTCCAAGCCAGAAACTCCCTATACGTCGACCATTAAAGAGCACCTTCTTGCGGAAATACCCCTCCACCGAATATCCCACCTTGAGAAAGGTACGCAGCGAAGCCATATTTACCTCATAGCAGCCCGCCTCAATTCTCTCCAACCCCAGACTGTCAAACCCCCAGTTACTGAGACAGCGCACCGCCTCGGTGCCATACCCCTGACCCCAGCAAGACTTTTCCCCAAGAAAGAGGCTCAACTGGGCACGCTGATGGTAGCTGTCCACAAATCCGAGTTTTATATTGCCAATATGCTTCATCTCATTCTTCTCAAAAATACCAAAGAGATAGCTTCCTGGATCTTTCGCCATATCGGCGACAAACTGCTCACAGAGTTCCCTCGTTTGCTCCACATAGCGGGTCTCCAGGTACTGGTTTACCTCGGGGTCGTTAAGCCAGGTCAGGTAGCGCTCCGAAACATCTTCTGGGCCCAAGATCCGGAAAATAAGCCTCTCGCTGCTCAGAGTGCTCACGACAGACCCTTCTCCAGAGCGGCCACCACCTGATCCTGCTCGGTAGAACTAAGCCCAGGGTGGAGGGGGAGGGTAATGGCGGTGGCGAAATAACTCTCCGCCTCAGGACAGTACCCCCTCCGAAACCCCATCTTCTCATAGTAGGGTTGGAGGTAGACTGGGATATAGTGGAGATTGACCCCGATTCCCTGCTCTCGCAGGAAATGGTATAGCGGAATCTGTCCCCCCTCCTTCTCGATACGTATAGGATAGAGATGAAAGCTGGAATAGCTTTCTGCTCCCTGGACGGGCCGTCTCAGGGGCAAATCGGCCAGGGCCTGATCATAGTTTGCCGCAATCCGGTGCCGTGTGGCCACAAAGGAGTCAAGGCGATCCAACTGACTTAGTCCCAAGGCTGCGTTGATATCCATCATCCGATAATTATACCCAAGCGCCAGCTGTTGGTAGTTCCAGAGTTCACTACTTGGCCGAGGCTCTAGGTCATCAGGATCGGTGCTTATACCATGACAGCGCAACTGCTTCATCTGTTTGGCCAGGGCAGCATCCTTAGTGAGGGCGATCCCCCCCTCCCCGGTGGTGATTATCTTCACCGGATGGAAACTAAAGACGCAGATATCACTGTAGAGGCAACTGCCAATGGCGCGATCTCGATAACGCCCCCCAATGGCATGTGATGCATCTTCAATGATTTTAAAACCATACCTATCCGCCAGGACATGAATACTGGCCATATCACAGGACTGACCACAGAGATGCACCGGGATCACTACCTTGGGGAGGGTATTGCTCTTCTTGGCCCTGGCCAATTTTTCGGCAAGACTGCTGACGCTGATCGTATAGCTATAACGGTCTATGTCCACAAAGTCTACCGACGCCCCGCAGTAGAGGGCGCAATTAGCACTGGCAACAAAGGTTATTGAGGAGGTCCACACAATATCCCCGGGGCCTACTCCAAGGGCCAAACAAGCGATATGGAGGGCACTGGTGGCGCTGTTGACCGCCACAGCATGTGGAGCTCCGCAGTAACGAGACACGGCCTCTTCAAATGCCGGAACCACTGGTCCCTGGGTCAAAAAGTCTGAGCGAAGAACATCCACTACCGCAGCGATGTCGGCCTCATTGATGTCCTGCTTACCGTAAGGAATCATCTCTGTTAGATTTTTCCTATCTTGTCACGATTCTCAATTACCCACGCCCTCAAAGACTCCACACTCAGCCACTCTTGATTATTATCTGAGCAGTAGGTGAAGTCAGTACCCACCGGACGGCCATTCCCAATTCGCTCGGGATCTTTACTCCATTTAAAGATTGCTGGTAAAATCTTATAGTGATCGGAAAATTCGTAGGTATGAGGCGCATCTTCAGGGGCGATCATTTGCTCGTGAAGCTTTTCACCCGGCCGAATTCCGATAATCTTGTGGGCGACATCGGGGTTAATGGCCTTAGCAATGTCGGTGACTTTCATCGATGGAATTTTTTTGACGTAGATTTCACCTCCAATCATATCCTCAAAGGCGTGCCACACGAGATCGACTCCCTCCTCCAAGGTAATCATAAAACGGGTCATCCTCTCATCGGTAATAGGTAATTCTTCATCATCCGCTAAGGAGAGAAAGAAGGGGATCACGGATCCCCTTGAACCCATGACGTTCCCATAGCGAACTACTGCAAACTGGGTATCACTAAAACCGGTATAGGAATTACCAGCAATAAAGAGTTTATCTGAAGTCAGTTTTGTAGCTCCATAGAGATTGGAAGGGCTGCTGGCCTTGTCAGTGGAAAGGGCCACCAGACGTTTAACCCCCTGGTCGATACAAGCATCAATCAGATTCATTGCACCTATGACGTTAGTCTTCACACACTCAAAGGGATTATACTCTGCCGTGGGGACAATCTTGGTGGCTGCAGCATGCACCACATAATCAACCCCGTGCAGGGCCCGAGCAAGGCGTTCTTTGTCACGCACATCACCGATAAAGAAACGAACTCGGTCATCATCTCCATAGAGTTTTGCCATCTCCCACTGCTTCATTTCGTCACGGGAGTAGATGATAAGTTTTTTGGGATTGTACTTGGCCAAGGTCATAGGGACAAAGGTGTGTCCAAATGAACCTGTCCCGCCGGTGACCAGAATAGTAGAATTTCGTAACATATGTTTGCTTCCTCTAGGTTCTCTTCCCTGTTTGTTATAGCGTCTCTTGAACCTTCTCTACGGTCCACGGTAGTTTGGGCCACAGAAAGGCCCAGCTGGCGCCGCCGAGTTGGATGTCTGGGTTATAGCCTTGAAAATCGACTTCAAATTCCAGTATTTTAGTGAGCATGTGATGCTCTTTTTTAAGGGCAACCAACTGGACGTTGATGTAGTACTTTCTATTGCCAAAGACGTTAGGTGGAAAAACACAGCGGGTGGCGTAACGTCCCACGTCAAGGGTCTCAAAGGTCTTAGCCACCTCAGCATCATCGGTGTTTTGGGAGCCGTAAATCGCATCGCCATTTTCATTGGCAATAGAGATAATAACACGGAGATCGTTGAGCTTCTGAAAACATTCAAAACTGACCTTGACCGCAACCTCCTCTGTCCCCTTAAACAGGGATTTGGAAGCGCCGTCTATCCCCTCGATCCGTACCTCTAAGATTTTAAAGTGACGATCACTCTTCTGGATCACCCCTTCAACCCTTTTGGCAATGGCATCCTCATTGGCAACCGCCCCCTCAATCAAATTACGATCAAGATACTTGGCGATAACCGCCTCCGGACTACCATCCATCACCAGCTGGCCCCGATCTATCAGGATCACTCGACTACAGAGGTTCTTAATAGATTGGAGGTTATGACTCACAAAGAGCACCGTTCGCCCAGTGCCCGAGATATCCTTCATCTTTCCCAGGCACTTCTTCTGGAAGACCACATCCCCAACAGCTAGGACCTCATCCACCACGATGATCTCAGTGTCAAGGTGGGCCGCTACCGAGAAGCCAAGTCGCACATACATCCCAGACGAATACCTCTTCACCGGGGTGTCGATAAAGGCCTCAATATCTGAAAATGCCACTATCTCGTCGAAGCGGCTGGCCACCTCCGCCTTGGACATCCCCAGGATAGCACCGTTTAAGAAGACATTCTCTCGTCCGGTGAGTTCAGGGTGAAAACCGGTACCCACCTCTAGCAGGCTGGCCATGCGACCCTTGATATGGATATTGCCACGGGATGGGGCGGTGACCCGAGAGAGAATCTTTAGCAGAGTGGACTTACCGGCCCCATTGCGACCAATGATCCCCAGGATTTCCCCCCCCTCTATCTCAAGATTCACATCCTGTAGGGCCATAAAACTATCCCCTTCCACCTGATCCTCCTGCCCTTTCAACAGGGGGCTGATCTTACTGTTGGGATCTTCCTTACCACGTAACTTGGCCCACCAGGTCTGGAGGTCCTGGGTCAGGGTTCCGTGCCCAATAACCCCAAGGCGATACTCTTTCCAGAGATTTTCTATTTTTATTACTGATGACATTGAATTATAGATCTACTCTTTATTATTTTGGGGAGGGATACTGACTACGCACTCTGTTCCCCTATTCTCTTTGCAGTAAAACACCTGGGCCACCTGGTCGACATGCCGCAGCAAATCTACATTGGAGATACTCTCATAATGAACAACATCAAAAAAATAGGGTAAGGGGATCTCCTCATTGAGGAGATAGTTTATTTTTGAGACGGTGTCGTTCTTGACCCTCTTCCCCTTAATCGCAATATCTATGTCAGAGCCCCTCTTGTAATTCCCCATGGCTCTGGAGCCAAAGATAAGGGCCTGCTCAACCTCTGAAAAGTCCTGCAACACTTCCTTTATCAAATCAATATTGTCCTGTTTGAGACCAAACATTAACCCGCAACACCTCAATGGGTCCCCGTTGGGACGAGTAAGGATTTACGCCCACTCACGAGCCGGCTTCGGTAAAGAATTCATAAAGCTCAAGAATCATAGGATAGTATTCATTTCGAATAGCCTGCTCCACTTTTACAGCGATCTGCTCCTCGTAGGTGTGGACCGTTAGATTCCTATCACCTAGAGCCCTGAGCCAGGACTCTCCATCGCTTATATATTCTGTTTGAAAGGCCTGTTTGAGCACTTGACGAGGAGTCTTCACCATAAAACCCTCTGCCTCGAGATAATCCTTTAGCAGCTTCCACGACAACTCAAAGGTCATCTCAAAAAATTGTATCAGTCCGGCTCGCTCAACCTCACTGGGCTGATCAATAGCAATGGCAGCAGTCAAAAGATCAAAAGAAGAAGAGAAATTGACAAAGCGCTGCTTCCATCTAACAGTCTTCAAATCATCTGTCATACCGTATCCATAAAGGTCTTTTCAATACGACTAAAGAGGACGATACCGGCAACGAGAATCACCAGGGTCACCGCCCAACTGATCATCACATAGCTCCACTGAATGGCACCTGACCCCAGAAAGGCATAGCGAAAGCTCTCCACGATGGAGACCATGGGATTAAGGACATACCAGGGCCTAATCCAATCTGGCACCAGGGAGAGCGGGTAGACGATGGGGGTGGCATACATCCACAGTTGAATCACAAAACCCATGGCAAAACGCAGATCCTTATATTTGGTGGTCATGGAGGAGATAAGGATTCCCATTCCAAAGCCCAACAGTGCCATCTGGAGCAGCAGAACAGGGAGCCCTATTATCCACAGCTTGGGGTTGATGGGGGCACCTTGTACCATAAAGTAGAAGTAAAACCCGAGAAAGAGCAGAAGCTGGATGGCAAACTGGAGCAGGCCCGAGATTATGGTGGACAGGGGCACGGTGAGTCTGGGAAAGTAGACCTTACCGAATATCCCGGCATTGCTGTTAAAGGTGTCGGA
>CAYWMZ010000023.1:0-11848 GCA_964459485.1 uncultured Desulfocapsa sp.
AGCAGTTCTTCTCCTTTCTCCACTCGCTTGGGGGCAAAGCGGGAAAGAAACAATATGACAAAGGGATATCCAACAACAGTATAGAATATAATAAAGCATGAGATGAGAAACAGGATTTTCAACGGGTCACAATGCCCCCTTTTTCTCAAATGCTGCATCCAGTGCCTGCAACATTTTCCCGATTATCGCCCCCCAGGAGTAACGGGCAAGCACCAACTTTCGTGCCTCACGAGCAAGACCTGTCCTTCTGTTGTGATCTTCCAGTAAAGTGCAGCATTTTTTTGCAAATTCTTCCGGATTATCCGCCAGCAAAAGATGCCGACCAGCATCATAGGAGATACCTTCACACCCAAGTGTGGTTGACACCACAGGAGTCCCCATGGCAAAAGCCTCCAATACTTTTAGACGAGTCCCCCCACCATAACGAAGAGGTACTACCTCCACCATAGCAGAGCGAACATATGATCGCACATCAGCCACAGTTCCAGTCACAATCACCCCTTCTTCATGATTAGCAAGAGCGCAAATTGACGGATGCGGATCTCTTCCGACAATGGTGAGACGGGAGTCTGGAATTTTCCTTTTTATAAGGGGGAGAATCTCTGCCACAAACCAGCGCACTCCATCTATATTGGGCTGCCAATCCATGGAACCCACAAACACCAGACTATTCTCCTCTCCTTCCTTGACCGTTGAAATCCCATTTCTGTCAGAACTCACTGCTGTAACGTCTGGTGAGAAGTAGGCGATATCCACTCCGTTTTCCACCAACACCGAGGCATCCTTTTTCCCACCCATTTCGGCTATCATTTTCACATCTTCTCTAGAAACAGATAGAACGATATCAGCACGAGCGAAGGCACTTCTTTCAAACCGAGCCATATTGTAGGCATGAAGACCAAGTGCAATTCTCCGTGGAATGGATCTCTCCATATCACGCATTCGTTGGGCTATCAGGGTTTCAACATTGTGCGCATCCAGTGAGCAGAGGATTGTATTGTTTTTAACATATCGAAAAAGCCAGGATAAATGGACATGTTCAATATGCACCAACTCATAACCATCTTGCAATCTATCCTGAAAAGAACGTAATATGTCTTGCGATTGGTACTTCCCAACTGTTGCCGGCAAGCCCCGCAGCAAGGACCAGATTATGGAAACTGTTGACACGTTTTTATTGAGAATTGAATTGTCCAGCTGTATCAGACGGTTCACCCCAAGCTCTTTGGCAGCACGGGACCAAGCCACGTCATGCTTCTCATCACGATACACTAAGACATCAACGCTGTACTTGCTGCACAGGCCGGATAGAATATGCCAGGAACGTATCTTGGCCCCGGTATCCAGAGGATATGGCGGACGCACAGCAACAAACAACACCTTCCGCCTGCTCATGTAATCCACTTCTCGATGTTTTCAGTTACCATGTTTAAATTTCACCAGCAACTGTTCATAAAATTGCAGGTGCTGCTGAATCCACTCTGCAACACCAAACCTGTCAAGGGTATCCTCAAGGGCACGCCTACCATGTTTGCTCCTGAGTTCCCCACTTTGAATGTACTTACTCAGCAAGCTATCAAGTTGAACCATATCGCCGTCCTGATAAATAAACCCGTCTGACTCATTACACAGAACATTCGAATTCCCCCCTACATCTGGAACTATCGCAGGTAAACCATACGATCGAGCCTCCAGAAGACACATGGGGGTTCCCTCCCAATGGGATGTCTGCACCAGCAGGTCAGCTCCAAGATAAAACGCTTCCATATCGTCAACAAACCCTGTGAAGGATATCTGTTCAGTGACTAAACGACTCTCTGCCTCGTCCATCAGTTCCTCGTACAACTCCCCATTTCCAACGATAAAAAAATGGCAGTTTTCAAGGGTATTATTTTTGAGACGATATTCTATGAGCTGGAGAAACAACGAAAAATTCTTTTGAGGAGTGAGGCGACCAACATTTATAACAAGAAAGGCATCGGATGGGAGACCAAAACGAAGAAGTAACTCTGCCCTGGCCTCATCTTTCCTTTCTTCAACTTCACGAAATGACATAAACTTAGAGTCTATCGCATTAATAAGTACTCTCTGCTCTTTATTACAGTCGGACGAAACGCTACTCTCAAGTACCTCACGAGAACATCCAATTATGCCATCAGCAATCCGGATACCAATATTCTGGCCGAACCGTATTAAAGCTGAGCGAAAACCTGTCCTTAAAATCAAACCATGCAGAGTAAAACAGACAACGCCACGCCAAAGCCCCAAGAAGCGCACCAATAAAATATAGCATAGCGATTTATAACAATGACAGTGGGCGACATCAATCTCATCGGCCACAAGTTGTCCGGCTATTTTCTTGAGTAGCGAATAGGAGAAGAGGCTGTATGTGTCGTAGAGCCTTAGGCCTCTAGAGGCACTTTGCAATGCAGATAAAAGATGCTCATTGCGAGACACCCCAGCACGTTTCTCTATAAAAAAGTAGCTAAAACTCTTAGAACTTGTTTCCTCTATCCCGAGAGATAACAGCAGTGCAACTTTTTCACGACCACCAAAATCGCCGGAAAAACTTAACTGCGCAATTGACTTACTCTCCTTTATGACCATTTTCACTCAGGATCATCTACACATCTCGCAAGGCGAGAGGATCTCTACATCCTTCCCAAACCATAATACTCAAACCCCGCATCGCGAATCTGTTTAGGCGCATACACATTACGCAAATCGACAAAAACAGCCCCCTTCATCTGCTCCTTCAATTTGCTAAGATCCAAAGCCCGATACTGATTCCATTCAGTAAAGAGTACAACCACATCGGCACCTTCACAGGCCTCATAAGCATTATTTACATAGGTAAAGTCCGGGTACATCTTTTTTGCCTCTTCCATTCCCTGAGGATCATGGGCCCTGACGATTGCCCCTTTTTCGGCAAGGGGCGGCAGAATTGAGAGCGGAGGGGATTCGCGCAGGTCATCGGTCTCAGGTTTAAAGGCAAGGCCGAGGGCTGCTATGGTCTTACCAGCCTCGTTTCCACCAAGTGCATCACGGATTTTCTTGACCATCCTTGCCTTCTGAGCGGCGTTGATCTCAACTGCTGCCTCAACAGAACGGGCCGTCACCCCATTTTCCTGGGCGATACGGAGGAGAGCCAGAGTATCTTTCGGAAAACAGGAACCACCATAACCGGGGCCGGGATGAAGGAACTTCCCGCCAATCCTGCCGTCAAGGCCAACACCTTTAGCCAGATCAACAACATCTGCGCCAACTTCTTCACAGAGGGTGGACATCTCATTGATAAAGGAAATCTTCATGGCCAGAAAGGCATTCGCAGCATATTTGATCAACTCTGCAGACTCTAGTCCCGTAAAGACAAAGGGTGTAGAAAGCAGATACAGGGGATCATACACTTCTTTCATCACCTCCCGTGCCTTTTCAGAATCGGTTCCGACCACCACTCTATCAGGACGCATAAAGTCACTAATGGCAGCCCCCTCACGCAGGAATTCAGGGTTTGATGCCACGTCAAAGTCGGCTGCGCCATTTGCCTCTTTGATAATTCGCTGCACCTGTCTAGCGGTTCCCACTGGCACTGTCGATTTATCAACAACAATCGTATAGCCGGAAAGATGTACTGCGATATCCTTTGCGGCTGCATATATATAACTGAGATCAGCGTAGCCATCTCCCCGACGCGAGGAAGGAGTTCCGACAGCAATAAAGATGGCTTGAGCATTGGGCACACAGTCTGAAAGATCTGATGAAAATTTGAGCCGTTCATCTGTTACATTTTTAGCTACCAGTGCATCAAGCCCAGGTTCGTAAATAGGAATTTCGCCATTTAACAAGCGATCAATCTTTGCTATGTCTTTATCCATACAAATAACACTGTGCCCAAATTCAGCAAGACAAGCCCCTGTTACCAGACCAACATAGCCTGTTCCTATCATCGTTATATTCATCTATTGTTCCACTAGTATTTTTGAGAAAAGGGATCAGATACAATCCCATAATTCGTTAGCCTTAGTATAAGGCATCATTATCAGTTTTTTATACTGCTCCCTGATGTGTTGCGTTCTTTCGCTCGCTTCAGGAGTAGCCCTTGGGGTTCTTTGACTGCCAACGCCAGGTATCCTCACACATCTCAGTAAGTCCCCGGGTAGCTGTCCAGCCAAGTTCTTTTGCCGCAAGGGCAGGATCGGCGTAACACTGGGCAATATCCCCGGCTCTGCGTTCAACAATTCTATAGGCAAGGCTGTTCCCAGATGCCTCCTCAAAGGCCTTTACCATATCAAGGACACTATAGCCATTCCCCGTCCCCAGATTATAAATAACCACCCCCGGTTCCTGAGCCAGTTTTTCAAGAGCCTTCAGATGCCCCAGGGCCAGATCTACCACATGAATATAGTCACGCACCCCTGTCCCGTCCGGAGTCGAGTAATCATCTCCAAATACTGAAAGCTCCTTCAAAGCCCCCACTGCGACCTGAGAGATATAGGGCATCAGATTATTTGGAATCCCACTGGGATCTTCCCCAATCTCGCCACTCTTATGGGCCCCAACGGGGTTGAAGTAACGCAGCAAGCCCACATTCCACTTGGGATCTGCAATATTAAGATCGGTGAGGATCTCTTCCACCATCAATTTCGTACGACCATAGGGATTGGTACACGACAGCGGGAAATCTTCTGTGATAGGCACCGTTGCAGGATCACCATATACCGTGGCTGATGAGGAAAACACTATATTCTTCACACCATGGGCGGCCATTACCCTGGTCAAATTGAGGGTTCCGGTAATATTGTTCTCGTAGTAGCGTTGAGGCTGTTCAACAGATTCCCCAACAGCTTTGAGTCCTGCAAAATGAATTACAGAATCAACTTCAGGACAAAGTTCAAAAACCTTATTCACAGCTTCAGGATCAAGCAGGTCAGCCTTATGAAAATCCACCTTCCTGCCTGTTAACTGTTCCACCCTCCGCAAGCCTTCCAGGTCAGCATTTGAAAGATTATCGAGCACAACAACATTGCTCCCGTCATTCAGCAACTCAAGACAGGTATGACTACCAATATATCCAGCTCCACCAGTTACAAGAACATTCATTTCCACTATTCCTTTATATTTCGGTGAGTATCATTTATTATTTTAACCGTGCAAACACCCTATTGCAAAGACAATTGAAGGGCAATACTTTTTTGGAATGTTACCCAAAACCGGTATTTTCACCCATACCGTCACAGAAAAACAACCTTCCACAACAATGCATTGGCCATACAGGGCCAAACATGATAGAATTATCAATCATCTTCAACAATTCGACCATCCAGGTGTCCCCATGCGTTTACAATCTACTGTAGTCAAGAGCCGATTTTTTTCCCTGTCCCTGCTACTTCTCTTTAGCTTCGGCCTTGTGCTGACCCCGACCTGGGTACTCGCTGAAGTAAAAGACAGCAGTACCATTGTCGATAACGGTGATCTTCTCTACGTCATTATCCCCAAAGAAATCACCAGTGAATTCAGTCCGACTGAGAGAAACTATTTCAAAGAGAAGGTCGAGGTAGATCGACACGGGTACATATTCCTTCCAACCCAGGGAAATATTAAAATATCAGGCCTGACCACCACTGAAATAAGTGACATGCTCACCAACAACCTCCCCAAATATCTCTCAAAAAGCGACAGGGCCACCGTCAACCTTATTGAAAAAAGACATTATATTCAAATCCTTGGTAATGTCGCAGCCCCTGGCTGGTATAACATCCCCGAATCCGCCAATATCCAAACCGTCTTGAGTCGGGCAGGCGGTGTTATCGATGGTGCTGATCTCTCTAAAGTCACCATAGGACGGCAAACCAAAGGAAAGAATCTATCCATTGCGGTCGATATTCAGCAATATCTCCTGAAGGGAGACAGTTCAATCCTGCCGCCTCTCCATGAAAACGACACCATATTTGTTCCCCTCACGCTTAACGTAGACGACATCAGCAGCAGTCAGTCCACTCTAAATTCTTCTAAAATCAGGATTTTTGGAGCAGTAAACAGCCCTGGGATCTATCCTGTTCCCAAGGAAAGAGGGATCAATCTTCTGGATCTTTTGATCAAGGCCAACGGAGAAACTGCCGATGCCAACCTTACCGAGATTAGGATTTTACGGGCTGACGGCACCAAAGAGACATTCAATTTGCAATCTTTGTTAAGCAATGATTCTTCAAATAGTTCTACGGCATTCCCCATTATTAATGGAGGAGATATCGTCCATTTTGCACGTCAGACTATAGGGGCAACCACCAAATCTGGAAATCTTATTGCCACCCCGCAAAGCATTACCATAACCGGGCCGGGCGGAAGTTTTCACGGACTGCGCCCCTTTAGTCCACCGATGACCCCCCTTGAAGCCATTGCCCAAGCCGGAGGAGTCAACGATTTTGCAAATACCGACGATATTTTTATTATTCGCCGGGTTGACGGTAAGCAGAAGAATCTGCCCTACAACTATGACAAAGCCCTCCAAGGAGAAGAACCCGATGTGGATTTTCAGTTAGAGCCAAACGATATTATCTATATCCCCTAGAACAGATGCCTCCTCTATTTTCCAGCCAACTCTTTTTGCAGGGTTTCAAGTAGCACCTGATTGGCTGGGGACATTCCTGCCTCTGCGGCAGCGGTCAATTCATCTGCCGCTGCCTCAAGGTTCCCTTTTTTCAGATAAACGGCACCTAAATGGAGATGAGCCGACCCATAGTTTTCATCATTTTTAAGGGCCTCAGCCATATATTTTTGGGCCATCAGTAGAGAGCCCTGATGATAATAGACCCAGCCCAGGGCATCTGCAGCAAGCGCACTCAGGGGAGCTGCCTCATATGCCTTTTGAGCAAGTTCCAGAGCCTTTGTCATATCCTGTTTCTGTTCTGCATACAAAACGGCAAGATCTGCCGCAACAGCGACACTGAACCCTTCTGAATTCAGGATCTTTTGGTAAAGTCCCATGGCCTGCTCTGCATGGCCCTGATCTTTGGCAGCAACTGCCTCCAGAAGGGCATCCTGCTGCTGATTCAATTTGGAGATAGCCTCTTTGGCCTTTATCAATTCAGTTTCCTCAAGCCCCTCCTTCATTGCAGTACTTAACAGTTCTTTGGCCTCTCCATAGTTCTTTTGCTGCAGGCGTAAAATGCCAAGGTGATAACGAATGACCGAATTCTTCGGAGCACCCTTTACAGCCTTTAACAGAAGGGACTCCGCTGGCGCATACTCCCCCCTCATCACCTGAATCCACCCCAGGGTATCGGCAACAGCAGGATTTTTAGGTGCCTTTTTGTAAACCGTTGTGGCTAATTCCAGGGCACGATCGAGTTTCTCCCCACGCTCGCTGTACAAGAAGGCCAGATTATTCATGGCCAGTAGAATATTGCTATTCTGCTTCAAGACCTCTTCATAGCTGTTTATTGCCTCAACATACTCCCCTTGCCCCAGGTAATACCCGGCAAGTTTCATCAAAACAGCAACATTTCCAGGGACAATTTCCAGTGCCTTTTTATAGCTAAGAACAACCTTTTCCCCACTCCCCTTTTGTTGATAAAGTGCTGCAAGCATCACGAGTGGAGTGGCATCCTTTCCCTTGTCAGCCACAGTAAGCAGAACATTTTCTGCAAGATCGGAGTGGCCCTGGCTTAGATATATGCGTGCCTTTATAATCTGAGCTGCTCCGCTTTCCGGATATTTCGCCAAGAAAGCCTCTACCCCAGCCATGGCCTTTTCGTACTCTTTGTTCAGCATGGCTATGGCTGTTATTCTCTCTAAGACCTGTGTGTTTTCAGGCTTTTCCTGCTGGAGTTTTTGGTAGAGCGGCAGTGCCTTATCATATTGTTTTAAAATAAAATATATCTCAGCCAAGCGCAATCTGTGCCAGGCAACATCCGGATGCTTTTCAACGAGGGTCTGGGCATCTTTTAAGGCGGCCTTTGGATTTCTCATATTGAGGAGAACGGAGATACGCAGAACTTTAGCCTTATCTTCCTTAGGCTGCTGGGCAATGATCTTGTCTAGCTCATCCAGACTCGCCTGAAGGTCACCCTTCTTGGCATATAACTGAGCAAGGGCCATCCTGGCCTTCAAAAGCTTGGGATTCTTTTTTAGGGCCTCGTTGATCTCAGTAATGGAGATATCCTGAGAATCTTCAGCAAAGGTAAGACCATACATAAACTGGTTTTCAGCAGCGTCAGGGTTCAGTTCCCTGGCCTTAGAAAACTGTTTCCGTGCCTGAAGTAGATCCTTATCCTGCATCATCATCAGACCTTTCAAATAATGACCCCTGGCATTACCGCTGTCCTCCTTCAACAAAGATTCAACCGAACTTCGGGCCTGATCAAATTCACCCTGAGCCAGGAAGAGTTCCACAACCTTGGATTTCAGATTCTCCTTCGTCTCGTCTTTAGCAATAATGCTCTCCAGAATCTGCTGGGCGTCTTTATATTTTTTCAGGAACGTATAGTAATCTACCAGGACCATCTGATTGACCTGTCGACTTTCAACCGTTGTAAATTCCACAGCCTTTTTAAAATACTCTAAGGCGGCATCGCTCTTACCCTGTCTATGGAGAATCATGGCATGCAAGCGTGACACGCCGGAATCCTGCACCCCGGCGTTCTCAGCGTCACGCAGAACTGCCATGGCCTGCTCAACCTGGTTCTTTTTCAGGAACAAGCTAGCCAGCAAAATATAGGGGCGCGGATTATCTGGGTGCTTTTTTATTTGAGTGTCCAGGACAAAGAGAGCAAGGTCAGGGCTTTGCAGTTTTTCATAGAGCTGTACCAAGGCTAACTGCACCTCTATATCATCGGGATTATCCTGTGCCAGGGCCTCCAACATTGAACGGCCTTTTTCCACATCCCCTTTTAATACAAGAATTTTTGCAAGATTTGTTTTGGCTGGAAGACTTTCTGGATATTTTTCCGTGGTTATTTGCAAAACCTCCACGGCTTTGTCAAATTTTGCAAGGTAGGCCAAAGAATTCCCAAGAATCAGGGAGACCTCTTTATCATCTCCGTTTTTCTCAAGGTACTCTCTGCAAACCTTCACTACCTGCTCAAGGGCATGATTTTCAAGAAGTAGGTATATTATCTCCTTTCTAGCCTCAGCCATTCCCGGTTCCAGTTCAACTGCCTTTGCGAGTTGGCCATAGGCATTTTGAGCCTGTCCTTTGCTGCGATAGATCTGCCCAAGCTTATAGTGTGCCAAGGCCAATCCAGAATTCTGCTGCAATGCCTTTTTAAACCAGATAACGGCTTCATCAGGATTGTGGGAATCCATGGCATCAACCCCCTTCTGAAACAGCTGGTTGGCATCTTCCCCCGAACAACCGTATCCTGCCAGCAACAGGAGCATCAATCCGGCAACCGTTAAAAACTTTAGAACCAACCGTCCTTGCCTGCACATCATAAACACCCGTTTTGTTTTCCCCCCACATCTCTGTAGGCATATATTTGAAAATCCATGTTATTCTCTGAAAGATTTATTATACCGAACCACCTGAAAAAGACAACGTATAGCTCGGCGTCAAGCGATGGCTTAGAGAACGCTATTCCTTTTGAAGAGACTGGGAGAATATGATATAGTTTCAGGAGAATACGCTTTTTTCAAAAAGGAAAACGAAACGGCACCAAGAATTCACCCTTTCGCCTCAAACCACTGAACACATTGATACCCCAATGCCCTATCTTTTTAATAAATACTACCCCCTAAGAAAACTGATCTTCTTTATGGGAGAGGGCTTTCTGATTTTCTCCATCTTTTTCCTTGTTCAGTATCTGCTTTTTGGTCATTTTCTCTATTTCTATTATCTGGCCAACCACCTCCAGCAGGCAGCCATTATCACCATTATCTTTCAGTTGTGTCTCTATTTTTACGACCTGTACGACCTCAGTCGTGACCTGAGTCTGGCTGCAACCGCCACGAAGATGACCCAGGCCTTTGGCCTTGGCTGCATTCTCCTTGCGGTCACCTACTACTCCCTCCCCACACTTAGTACTTCCATCCGAATCTTCTGGATTGGATATATAACAACCTGTGGAGGAATTTTACTGTGGCGCTGGGCCTATTACCTTATCTTAACTAAACGTCTCTTTGCCCAAAACATTCTGATTTTGGGAACGGGGAGCTTTGCCTCTGCTATTGCAGAAGAGATCGAAGGACCCCACGACTCTGCCTATAAAATCGTTCATTTTATTGGAAACACCGAAGTTTCTTTTAATCCCAATCAAGTACCTGTTTCCCAAAATGTCTCAGATATCGCCGGATACTGCCGCAAGAATGATATCGAACTCATTGTCATAGCCTTGGATGACAGACGGAAAAAGACCCCGACTAAAGAGTTACTGGCATGTAAGCTCAACGGCATTAGAGTAAAACAGGGTGTTGATTTCTATGAAGGAATTACCGGAAGGTTACCCGTTGAACGGGTAGATCCCAGTGAAATATTCTTTTCTGATGGATTTCGGCTTGGCCGTTGGACACGCACTCTCAAACGGAGTCTGGATATAGCTTTTGGCCTTACGGGAATTGTGTTTTCCGTACCCGTCGGCATCCTCTCTGCCTGTATCATCAAACTCGAATCACCCGGCCCCGTATTTTATCTTCAGGAACGGGTTGGCCAGAGAGGGAAGACCTTTAAGATAATAAAATTTCGTTCAATGCGCCTAAACGCAGAAGAGAATGGAGCTGTATGGGCATCTAAAAACGATGATAGAGCCACCCGCTTTGGGGCCCTGATGAGGAAAACCAGAATAGATGAAATTCCCCAGATGTGGAATGTACTATGTGGCGAGATGAGCACGGTGGGCCCCCGGCCAGAACGACCTGTCTTTGTAAAAGAACTGACAGAAAAAATTCCCTATTACGCCATCAGACATCATATAAAACCGGGCATCACCGGATGGGCTCAGGTATCTTATCCCTATGGAGCATCGGTGAAAGATGCCTTAAGAAAACTCGAGTATGACCTCTATTATATGAAGAACCTCTCTTTCTTTTTAGATCTTGTGATAATATTTAAGACTGTGAAGACGATCTTCTTTTCAAGTGGAGCCCATTAAGAATTCTGCTCCGTCTCTTTCTCTTTTTCCAAAGTAGCCTTAATCCAGCCGCAGCGAATGTGGTACTGATGTCCACCATCCACCCAACTCTCACAACTATCTTCCGTTTTCTTCATCGGGTAGTATTCAATGCCTTTAATCAGTCGGCATACCCCTGAGTAGGGATCTTCCAGCCTGAATTTTCGGCAGCTGAGGCATATGCGTTTCTGTAGATATATCATTTTTATGATCCTTTGTTCATTGATTGCTGCAAGAGGGAGAGGAAATCAAGACTGCTTTGCTTATCTTTGTAATCTGTAAGAGCTACCATATCAACGATGCTGGGGGCAAAACCGTAGTGAATCAGGGCCCTCTTAAAAACCTTTCTGGAATCATCTAAAATCTCAAAATCATACTCGCCATATATATTGTAGACCAAGCCTCGCACCTCTATCCCCCGTCTTTGGGCAAGTTCAAGGGCTGAGAGGGTGTGATTGATGGAACCCAGCCGGGGACTGCTTACCAAGATAAGGGGAAGCCTCTGTTCCTGGAGATAATCCAAAAATGTCATATCCGAGGTGAGAGGAACCATAAGGCCCCCTGCTCCTTCCAGCAGTATATACTCATACTGCTGACCAAGTTCCCTGCTAGCATCAGCGATAACACCGGGAAGTATGCTTACTCCAGAGAGTTCCCCGGCAAGATGCGGAGAGCAGGGCTTTTTAAATACATAGGAACAGGTGAGACCCGACTTATCCGCATCTTGAATGGGAAGCCCCATGATC
>CAYWMZ010000024.1:0-11794 GCA_964459485.1 uncultured Desulfocapsa sp.
GGACTTCAAGCTTTTTCTTGATATAGGCACGAGAGGCCAGGCAGATAGGACGTTTGCTGAATTCCGTACTGAAGCCCACAAAGCCCTTGGGACAGGCAGAACCGGGCTTGCCCTCCTCAATCCTGTTACGACGATTTTCTTCACTGGTGGAAGAACGCATATTCCAGAAGGGAACCCCCAGGGGGGATGCGTCACTGAGGAAGACATCTTCTTCTGTGGCCTCACTGAGACGTTGAATATTAACAGCATCCATATGGGTCGCTTCGGGAACCAGCATAAAGGGCGTCCCCCAACCCACACTGTCAACACCATAATATTTGAGGAGAAAACTATGCTCAGTGGCAGTTCCCACCCCGCCCTGCACTGTAACACGAAAATTATTCGGCAGTTGCCCCTTATACTCTCCTCTGGTACTGAGGCCCTTTTTATACATGGGCAGCAGCTTTTGCAGAAGCGCTGCCTTCTTCTCTTTAAACTCCTCTAAGACCACACCAAGCAGAAAACCTTTTGAGGCAAAGGCATGTCCACCACAATTGAGACCCGATTCAATACGGTACTCTGAGGCCCAAAGGCCAAGTTTGGCAAGAAAGCGGCCCTGAATTTCAGAGGATCGATGATCACTGACCTTGAGGATAATCCGTTTTTTGCACCGCCCCTGCTCGTCGGGAAAGAAATCTTTAAACTCAGTCATATAACGATAGAGGCGTTTGTTGATTCCTGCCGAAAAGACCATGGCCCCGGACAGGGTCGACTGGGCAAAGCCCCGCAGAGCACTCATGGCATCAGCAAATTCGGCGGGCATTTTCTCGCCCTTGCGATACTGATCCCGATCGAGTTTGGTCATGATATTCACATCAATACTTCCGGGTACAGCCGCCTTACGCAACTCCTCCTGCAAGGCTGTCTTCTGCGTTGAATCGGACATCTGTCGCATCTCCTGATACTTCTGTTTCAGGGGGGCATCATCAGGAAGCATTGTGTAGTATTTGCAAATTTCACTACCATCCACAAAATCTGAGGCCTGTAACGCCTCAACCTGCTGCTGCACCAGACGATCTACAAGGTCAAGGTAGGCGGTGATACGACTGGCCCGGGGATCTTCATGGCCATTGCCGATCGCCTCATATGCCTCGTTTTCCTGCTCACAATAAAATTTTCGAACCTGTTCAATCAGGACATCATCCACAAGTGATATCGAAGACGAAATCCCATATTTGGCCACCTTTAACGGGGTATCTATGGTGAAGCCTGTGCCCATAACCGGAATATGAAAACTATGTTCTGGTGTGGATTTAAAATTTAACATTTTGTCCTCAGGAATAGTGTGACAGGGTGGATAAATAGTGTACCGGCAACATAACACGCACTGCGCCATCCAACTACAATAACGCACCATATCGATAAAGTAATGCGTTCTCCTTAGGAGAACAAAATGAACCTACCGATACAAGCATTAATTTGGAGATTGTAACTTAATTCTTTTCAGAAAACTCTTAGCATATTAATATGATAAAATTTTTTAGCGTACTCTTTAAAAAGCTCTGTCCTACATTAAAATGGTGAAATTATGCTGGCCTGTTTTCTCAAATATCGCTTCTTTTTCTCTATAGTCCTTATAGCTACCATTTTTTACAGTCATTATTACATTAACAGGGCCACCATTGACATCCAAATCCACGCTCCCGCACAAACCTATTTCTCAGTATACTGGGCTTCTAAGGACGAACAATCCTATTCTCCACATAAAATGGCCAGGATACAAATCACACCTGGAACCAAAAATTACAGTTTCTTCCTGACAGACCTTCGCTATGCAGACAGTCTCCGTATAGATGTTGCATCAATGCCTGGAAACATAACTGTCAAAAAAATGATTCTTCACCAACCTGGGATCGCTCCAATACAATTCACAACGGCCCAGGACTTTTCCGAGTTGCGCCCTTTTGGTGATGTCAAAAATAGTACCTTTTCAGATAGCGGGTGGACAGTTACTTCAACGGGAAACCACCCCAGATTTCAATTTCTCTTACCACAACTCTCTCGAGACCTTAATTGGCCGACAGAGTGGGGCCGCTTTCTACTCTTACTTTTCCCTGCTTTATTTTTATTGCGTATGCTCCATCCCCTCTACCCCAATTATATTTACACAGCCTATCTAGGATTTTTTATTCTGGGCCTTATTATAATTATGGCCGTACTTTCCAAAGGATATCAGCATCCTGACGAGAAAGTCCACATTACAGCAGCACAATATTATGAAAACAACTGGTTGCCACCACCAGTTGAAAGTCCCGACATTAGAGATTCTTACAGTATTTATGGTTTTTCCCGCCTTAACAGCATAGAACCTGCGTATTTCTTTGCTGGTAAATTTGCTAATCTCCTTGAATCATTCCATCTCAAAGATACTTTAGCACTAAGACTGTTCAACACTACACTGTTTGCCATACTCGTCCTCATTGCAATAAGGCACATCTCGTTTCGGCTAATATTCTTACCATTCCTCTTGAGTCCTCAGATCTGGTATCTTTTTAGCTACATGAATTCTGATGCATTCTCCCTCTTTATCACTTCGCTCTGTGCCTGGCAGGCAGTTGTCCCAAACTCAAAACTGAATCAATTTCTGGAGAAAAAAACAGTTCCGTTGTTTAATATTCTACTACTGGGACTCCTTCTAGCAGGCCTCATGCTCACGAAACAAACCTTTTACTTCTTTACCCTATTCCTCCTCTTCTACTTTATCTGGCGTTGCATTTTCCATCCTTATGCTAATTTCAAGGGAATGTTGACACGCCTACTCCTTCTTATTTGCATTGCAACTTCCGTTGTGGCCCTTCGGATCGGTACAGATATCAGCATCAATGGTTTCAACAAGGGAGAGAAAATGCTCGAAATGCAGCAACTCACAGCAACTTACCCCTACAACCTTAACACCCCACTGGACAAGAAACATATCCATCTTCAAATGCGAGAACGGGGGACAAGCCTGAAGAGTTTCATTAAAGATTACCGATGGGGTGAGAAGATCTTTCGAAGCGGCATGGGAACCTATGGCTATCTGACCATTGCGTCCTCACAGGACTATTACAACATCATGCGTGTGCTGGGACTAGGGGGCCTCCTCTTTGTGGGAGTCTCCATCGCCCTGCGAGGGGGATGGTCAGGCAATCTACTCTTTGGAGGGGCTATTTTCTGCTGCACAGCCCTAATCGTTGTCGCCTGTTATCGAGCCTGGACAGTGGATTTCCAGGCCCAAGGGCGCTATCTCTTTGCCATCGTTCCCATACTCGGAATGATCCTTAGCAAAACAGAGTCTGTTTACAACCAGGCCATCCTCAGAACCTTCGTTGCTGCCATGTTCCTGCTCTCAACATACAGCTTTATCGGGATAGCCCTTTTAGGAGTTGCCAAATACGGTTGACGGCCAGAATGGGGTTCTTTCAAACCGTTACAGCATCCCACCCACTATTACGAAACCAGCCAGACAGGTATCTGAGGAGAACTCTCCAAGCAAGATCAATCCACTCTGTACGCTGACTGAACCGTTACGGGCTATTCTTGCCAATTGAGGAAACAACTGCTT
The DNA here is from genome assembly GCA_964459485.1 of uncultured Desulfocapsa sp. Taxonomy (GTDB): domain Bacteria; phylum Desulfobacterota; class Desulfobulbia; order Desulfobulbales; family Desulfocapsaceae; genus Desulfocapsa. The sequence goes on from CAYWMZ010000024.1 coordinate 3,584, forward strand.
ACCAACACCCGCCTCTTTACCAAGCTTAAACTGGTACTCTTTTTCCAGAATCGTTGCATAGCAGGACGAGAGCAGTTCGCGATAGTGGTTAAAGTTGTACTTGGAGATATAAGCTTCATGATTCACAACACCCATAGCCTCCCGTTTTTGCCGATCTTCGACCAGGACGCTTATGCCCCGAGCAAAATCCGCAGGGCTCGAGTGCACTAGCAGGGCATTTTTGTCACCCAGTACCAGACGATTTGAGGGGATATCGGTGGCCACAATTGCTCGCCCAGCCTTCATATAATCCAAGATTTTCAGGGGACTGTTCACCCCTGAAGCTCGTGGTGACAAGAGGATATCTGAGGCACGCAGGTAATTTGGCAGAAGATCCGGGGCAATCTTTCCTAAGAAATTCACCCGGGATTCCAGCCCCAAATCTGCAAAATGGGCTTTTTGGGCGCTAATTTCCGCCGCCGACCCCCCAATAACCACAAAACGGGCCTGGGGACAATGGGCGAGTACCTGCGGGATAGCGGCAAACATTAATTCCACCCCCTGGTACAGGGCAAAAGAACCCACAAAGGTGACAAGTACATCGTCTCTTTTCGTGCGCAGTTGCCCACTGACTTCTGTCACCTTTTCTTCTTCAGCCTCCACCAGGGAGGAGGGAATATCAAAGACATGGAAGGTGCGAGTTCCGGTTCCCATCTTTTCCACCTGCCGCACCAATCCAGGGCCGGTACAGATAACCGCATCGGCCATTTTGACGGAGAGTTTTTCCACGATAGCATAGGCCCGCAAGATCATGTTTTTAAGCATGCCTTTTTTGTAGGAAAAGGGATCGGAGTGTTTTTCAAAGATAACCCTGGCCCCAATCAATTTTGCAAGAAAGGCCCCTATAAACCCTGCTTCTTCGATGCCATGAACCACATCATATCTATTTTTGAGGCAGAGCCGGATCCCCTTAAAAAGCAGAAGCAGATCAAAGAATATCTTGGGAAGGGATGGTCCAATGGGAATATTACGAAGGCGAAAAGGATTAGCGACTCGAATAACTCGCACCCCTTCAATCTTCCTTTCTTCACCAATGGGCAGAGTCAACAGATCGATGTCGTAGCCAAGCTCTGTCAAGGCCTGGACATTAAATGCAACGCGTATAGGAGAACCACGCCACTGGAAAAATGGCTGGGGAGAGATCAGAAGTATCTTTTCATTCATGCCTGAAGAAATGCCTCGTTTAAGGAATAGATTCCTTCTTAGCACAGAAGCACCGGAGAAGGATTTTAACGGGTGATGGACAAAACAAGGGGGGAATAAGGTCTTCCCAAACAGCAATCCGAAAAAAATTATATACCTTAGAAAGGCGGAAAAAACAAGCACCTTCGGAGGTACAGCAAGAATTCAGCCACCTATCTGATACGACTTCATATCTCTCTAACACTCAGCCAGCTGAACCAGAAAACCCCATATCCCTAATAAAAATATGCCTCCAATGATACTTACCGAAAGCAGGGCATTAAACTCCTTGCGGTGGCGTGCCAGAACCCCTTTCCACTGAACTGTTCTACTCTGCCATCCAGGTCGGGTCGCCCCACACCATACTGATTGCAATCCCCCCGCCAGGTACCGTTCTCCACTCACCAAGCTCTTTCCTTTCATTAGCCACATCCTCCCTTGATTGATTTACAGGGAGTGTAGCAGGGTCAGGTGCTCACAGAGTGAGCACCGTCAAAGAAAAAATGCTTTTTGTCGTAAAATATTAGGCAAGGCCTTGAGCCCCATATCCCATTCTGATAGAATGTAACCCTTAAGGGACACAGATAAGTACACCTCTTAAAGCAGTTACTCAACTAAGCCCACGCCTCACACACTCCTTCAACCCAAGGATCACCCACTATGCGCACATTCCTCCTCTGTCTCATGTTCTGCTTTCTCACTGTTCCCGCAATGGGTCTTGAAATAGCAGGACAACAGGTGCCAGACAGCCTTAGCAACGGTTTACACCTCAATGGTGCTGGGATCCGGTCTAAATTTTTCTTTAAGATATATATTGCAGAGCTCTACCTTGAACAGCCTGCCAGCACAGCCGCAAAGGTACTGGACAGTCCCGGCCGCAAACGCATGACCATGCATATGCTCTACGATGAAGTCAGCAAGGAAAAATTGATAGATGGCTGGAATGAAGGCTTTGCCAGCAACCTGACAGACAAGCAACAGACGGCTCTGGCCCAGAGAATTACCACTTTTAATGGCCTGTTCAACGATGTCTACGAGGGGCAAGAGATCATCCTTGACTATACACCAGGAGGGGGCACCACAGTCTCTATTGCCGGTAAAGACCGTGGAAGCATTGCCGGGGCTGATTTTAACCGGGCCCTGCTCTCTATCTGGCTTGGTCCAGAACCCGTTGACGAAGATCTACGGGAAGCCTTACTGGGTGGTGACTGATCACTTATGGGTTCAAGTAGGTTATATGCGGCCATCTGCTGCAACTACAGTTCAGTAAGCGATTTTGCGACAGGGGCCTATATCCGTTCAACGGCCAGCAGGGTCATATCATCATCACCATCCACCTCTGTCCCGCCACCAAACTGTCGAACATCACCAAGAATATCCTGAACAGCAGCCTGCAGACCCAACCTACCACTGTTTTCCATTGCGGCTACTAACCTCTGCTGGCCATACATCCCCCCTACGGTATCACAGTACTCTGTAAAACCATCGGTATAGAGAAATAATCTGTCACCCGGCTCAAGCCTTCCACTTCCTTCCTGCCAACTTCCATCCATACCCACCGGAGGCCCACCGACATCCAAAAGCTCCACCTTGCCAGATGCCGAGAGTTGCACAAGAGGAGGATGACCGGCACAGCAATATTGAAAGCTGAAATCAGAGGTATTAAAGAGAATATAGATAATGGTAAGATAGAGGTTAAAACGTTCCAACGGAAACTCTGTGTTCAGCTCCTCCAACACCCTTCCTGGGGGGATTCTCTGCGCCCTTCTATCCACACCATCTTTCCTGGGAACCCTGCTGGACTTGACGCTTAATGCCTGGCTTACCAGGGCCGTCATCATGGCTGCGGAGAAACCGTGACCTGAGACATCGAGAATATAACAGGCCAAATGTTCACTATCTAGTCGCTGAATATTGTAAATATCTCCTCCCACCTCCTGACAGGGGTTAAAGTAGGAGACAAACTGTAGGCCCTTGCAATCTGGTACCTTCTTGGGAAGCAGGTTCCTCTGAAGCTCTGCGGCAGCATACAGACCCTGCAAAAGCTGCTGCTGGTTGAGACGCAGCTCCCGGTTTGCCTCTTGCAAAGAGTGAGTCAAACGGCTGATGGTGAGGTGGGTCTGTATCCTGGCGAGTAACTCCCCCTGGCTCACGGGCTTTATTATATAATCTACAGCGCCCAGCTCAAAGGAGAGCATTTTTGATTCGGTGTCATCACGGGTAGAGAGCATGATGATTGGGACATGTGCCAGATCGGGATTATTCTGCAACCTGGCACACAGTGAAAAACCGTCCATCATAGGCATGGAGATATCGAGCAGGACCAAATCTGGTGCAGCCTTGAGGCAACAGTCAAGCCCTTCCTGACCGTCTTTAGCTTCGCGAATAGCATAGCCACCATCCCGAAGATAGGCCTTCAATAGAACACGAATCACCTTACTATCTTCAACGATGAGGATAGTGGCTTTGGGGCCATCGGCAAGGGCCATTATGTCCTCATCAGGGGAGGTATTTCACAAGTGTCAGGACGTTCTTCTCCCCGGCTCTTCGATAACTCACCTCGTCCATAACATTACAAACGATATATATTCCACGACTATCAGGGGGCAGGGCATTGGTATCCGTGGCGATATCACCCTGTTGATTATTCTTGAGAAAGTTCTCAAATTTTCCGGTATCCAGAAAGGTGCAGGTCAACCTGTCATCGGTGACTGCAATCTTCATATTAAAATAGGTACCTTCGGCAAAGCCGTAGGCATGTTTGACTATATTGTTAGCAGATTCCGTTACGGCAAGTTCCAGCTGATAGCTTTCAATCTCATCGAAGCCCATATTGTCAAAGAGGGCATGGACAGAGAGCCCCAACAAACGCACATCTGCAAGTCTGGCTGGAAGCCGAAAAATCATAGAGGCCCCTGGAGCGATTGCGTTATTTTCTTTGGACATTGACATAATTCCTAAAACCCCTTAGCAGAAACCTCTATGGAAATATCTAACCCTTCGTCTTGGAAGTCAGCATTACAGCACCGGTAAGCTGGTGCAGAAAAGAGGTGGTCTCATCAGATGGTTTGACGAATTCAAACCCGTAATTGAGATCCTTCCGGTTGCGGATAACGACATTTTCCCGTAATTTAAAGGTCCTTCCTATATTTCCTTCCACCAAAAAACCATCCTCCTCAGAGAGCTTAACTGGAGATGCAAAGAGGATCCCGCTTGGTGAAATGTCAAGGATTACCCCACTGACCCGCCGTCCCGTAGTACGGTTTGTGCAGATAAACACCATTTCATCATTAACTATCTGTTGTTGAGGAATCCTGCGATAACGTCTTCTTTCACTGCTGTCAATTTCCAGAACCGCATCATCTTCCTCCATCTTTAATGAAGAGAGCAGAGATTCATCAAATACCGAAGCGTTGGAAGGTTCCGAAGAAGGAGCTTCAGGTTTGGTTTCCGGAGAGCTTAGCGTTCCGTTACGACGCGCAAGATCTGCCCGTGCAACGACAAGTGCCTGATCCCGATCTTCAGCCATGGTAAAGATCTCTTCCAGGTGAGTCATTTTCAAGAGGCTGAGCACCTTGGGATTCACACCACAAAGTACCACCAAACCACGGTCACCAACATCTTTCAGGCAACGCACAACCGCACCAAGACCTGTAGAATCAAGAAAGACAACACTTGACAGATCGAGTATAAGATGGAGATGTCCCTTACGGATAAGGTACTGCATGGAACCCAAAAAACTGGGTGCAAAAGAGGCATCAAAACGTCCTCCATCACAGGTGACAATGCAAATTTTTTGTACAAGTTCAGTATGTATCTTCATTGCAGTTTACACAAACAGTCAAGATGAATAGGATTCGGAGCTTGAGGACATAATAGCAGAAAAAGAAATGTAGTACAAGTTTACAGCAAATCCCTCTACAATGTTCCAGAATCAGGGAACAGTCAGGGGGGGGTGGGCAGGTACAAAACAGAGTAGCTGTCCTCGGAGAAACTCCCCAAAAACGGCTATTGTTTTCAGCAAGAATGATGGCTGTATCCAGAAAAGCATCTCTCTTTCCTAATACTTATACTACCGACTACTCATCCCACGCCGCATCCTCATCTCAATCATAAGGGCGGGTTTTATAAGCATGGTCACCACAAAAGCCCCGGCGGCCAGAATCCCCACAGTGACCATGATCTCCAATATACTTGGTGTATAATCTACCACTTCACCCAATGGTGAAGGCACAAATCCTGGTATAATCAGACCGAATCCCTTCTCAATCCAGATCCCGGTGAAAAGACTCACAGCGGCCACCATCAGATAGCGCGGCTTGCACTTGGTCGGATCAAAGGCGAAGAGCAGGGTGCCAAGAATATTAAGACTGATTGCGGTCCAGATCCAGGGAACCAGAGAATCATGGCCCTCCAGCCCAAAGAAGAGGTACTGGGCCGAGAGGCTGTGGTGAGTAAAGCTATAGAACTCTTTAAAGACCTCTGAAAAGAGCATCACCAGGTTGATAACGGCCGAGGCCACAATAATTCGTTTTAACTTTTTAAATATATTGATATCAACTGGATAATTGGTCTTCTCCTTGATCACGATCAGAACCATCATAATGACAGCAGGACCCGCCGCAAAGGCAGAGGCAAGAAACCTGGGTCCAAGGAGCGGGTTGTTCCAGAACGGTCGTGCCGGCAAGCCCTGATACAGAAAAGCGGTGGTCATATGGATGGAGACAGCCCAAAAAATAGAGAGAAAAACAAAGGGCTTATACTTCCAACCAATGGGATTGCGACCATGGTAGTTACAGTAAAGAATATAGAGCGGCACCAGGCTGTTCAGGGCCAGATACCCATTCAGCACCAGCATATCCCAGGTGAGAATAGATGAAGGCCAGTTAAACTGCCCGATCCCCGGGATCATATGCCACACCTTAAGCGGCCCACCCATATCCACTGAAATAAAGAGCAGACACATCACCAGTGCACCAACGGCCACACCTTCACCTATAATTACCACTTGGTGCAGATCCTTATCTTTCAGGATATAGGCCGGGAGTATCAGCATAACAGCAGCGGCTGCAACGCCTACAAAAAACGTAAAGTTGGAAATATAGAGTCCCCAACTCACAATATCACTCATCCCTGTGATAATCAGACCCCGCTGAAACTGTTGACTATAGGCATAGATACCCGCAACAATCAGCCCAAACAGGGCCATCAAATAGAGTTTATAACCAGTACTGCCGGTCAGAGACCAACGCATACAGTCTGAAATAAACGCAATAAATCCTTTTTTAGGGCTACTAGTCATTATTTTTCCCTTCTCTCATTGACCCTGTGTATTCCAGGTGCCTTTAATCCATGAAATACCAGAACTTGGGTTCGGTGCCCAAATCTTCCTTAAACCGGAATACCTTTTTATTCTTGAGGACAAACCGGATCTCACTGTTGGGATCAAGAAGATTCCCAAAGACCCGGGATCCTGTGGGACAGGCATTGGCGCAGGCGGGTAACTTTCCTTTACGGGTTCGCTGCACACAGAAGGTACATTTTTCCATGACCCCCTTCATACGCATACGATTACCGAGATAATGCTCGTTGAGATTGATCTCATCTTTTGGTACTTGTGGCTCACCCCAGTTAAACCGTCTTCCCCAGTAAGGACAGGCGGCTAAACAGTAGCGACATCCGATACACCAGTCATAATCAATCACCACGATACCATCGGGTTCACGCCAGGTGGCCTTGGTGGGACAGGCCTTGACACAGGGGGCATTTTCACAGTGAAAACACTGCACTCCCATATAGAACTTATTCTCCACCGGTACTTCATGGTGATACTGACCATCACCTGCGGTGGGATCGAGTTGCCCCGGATCCATTTCAAAGATACGTACATATTGAGTCTTGGCCCTGCGATCCAGATTGTTCTCCTTAACACAGGCCTCCACACAGTCCATATAGCCCTTGCAGCGGGAGATATTGAAGGCGTAGCCAAACAGCACCCCCTCGTGGGCTGCCTGGTTGGATATCTGCACATCTATGCCCCGCTCAAGCTTGGCCAAGCGTTCGAGGCGGGTTACCGTTGCATCCTTCTCCTCCTGGGTCATTAAACGATAATGTTTTTTGAAGTACTCCTCCCACTTCAAGCCCATTTCTTCTTTTGCAGACGATGATCCTCCTCCGCAGCCGCCAACCACCAGACTGGCAGATCCAGCAGCCGCAGCAATGGACATCTTCTTTATAAAATCCCGACGGGTACTTTTTTTCTCTGGCATCTCTTTTGTTTGCACCTGATCTTCTTTATCCTTACTGGAATCCATATCTCCCCCTATTGATCCAACGGCAGAGAATAGGTTGCCGGCATCTTTTTTGGAAAGGCAGGGGAGTGCGGGCTGTGACAGCTAGTACAGTTGCGAACTACCCGTTCTCCGGCCCAATAGGACTCTCGTTTCCCATGGGCACCTCCTATCCAGTCACGTTTCTGACGGAAGTGGCACTTACCACACAGCTGGTAACTGTGGTCAAAATCAATTTCCTGACCATCCTTATCAACCAGAAAATCTCGATTTTCCCTGTTATGACACTCGTTACAGGAGAGCTTGTTTTCTCCAATGCCATGATTTATAACGATATCAGAATGGGTCAACAGGGCCGCATCACGAACCAGTATTGGCTTGTCATTGTGGCAGACACTACAGCGAAAGCGACTGATCTCATCCTTCCTGGCCAGTACCTTAAAAGGAACCCCCTGGTTCTTCTCTTTGCACACCACGGTCTTCACCGGAAGGGTATATGCCGTTTTGATTGCCATACTATCAAATGGCTCGGTGGCATGTTCAATCCGGTCTGTCAGAGATTCTGCCCCCGGAGCACCGGATGCCAGTAGCACCTGATCAGACAGTACAAGCACTGCCAGTGCCATAAGAAAGACTCCGGCACCATAAGGTATTTTGTTCATAACTAGTATTCGCCCTTTCGCAGAAAGTTCCATTACAA
>CAYWMZ010000025.1:0-11575 GCA_964459485.1 uncultured Desulfocapsa sp.
TTGATCCCTTCGTTTGAGAGTACGCTGAACATGGTGGATGCAATACCCGAATGATTACGCATTCCAACGCCAACTATGGAAATCTTGGTTATGGTATCAGAGCCGTGTACACCACCGTTGGCACCGGTTTTTTCGGTGATTGATTCCAAAAGCTTTCGGGTGCGCTGGTAGTCCGAGCGAAGAACAGTAAAGGTCATATCTGTCAGGCCGTTTCCTGTATCCTGATTCTGGATAATCATATCTACGACAATATCGGCATCAGAGATTGGCGTGAATATCTTTGCGGCGATACCGGGCTGATCAGGTACACCGGAGATGGTAATTCGCGCTTCATTTTTGTTGTAAGTAACACCTGATACTATCATTCCTTCCATTTCTTTATTCTCCTCAATGACCCAGGTCCCTTCAGTTTCAGTGAAAGTTGAACGGACGTGAATCGGGACATTATACTGCTTTGCAAATGTAACTGATCTGATATCGAGAACCTTGGCTCCAAGACTTGCCAGTTCCAGCATTTCATCATAGGAAATTCGATCTATTTTACGGGCCTTGCTACAGATATTGGGGTCTGTGGTGTAGACCCCTTCAACGTCGGTGAATATCTCACAGACATCGGCCTTGAGAACTGCTGCCAGGGCAACTGCCGTGGTATCCGAACCACCACGGCCAAGGGTTGTTATATTACCGTCTGCATCAACACCTTGGAATCCTGCAACAACTACAACTTTTCCGAGATCAAGCTGCGTTTTGAGCCCTTCAGTATCTATTGATTCAATGCGCGCCTTGGTGTGAGAACTGTCTGTAAGTATCTTTACCTGGTCGCCAAGCATGGAGATACAATTACCACCAAAGGCCTTAACCGCCATGGCAAAAAGGGAAACAGTCACCTGTTCTCCGGATGAGAGAAGCACATCCATTTCCCGGCGATCTGGAATATCCTGCATCTCTGTAGCAAAGTCGGTGAGGCGATTGGTCTCTCCTGACATGGCTGAGAGTACCACTACCATCTGGTTTCCCTTGTTTTTCTTCGCAAGCACCCTTTTGGCAACCTGTTTAATTTTTTCGGGGTTGGCAACGGATGTTCCGCCAAATTTCTGTACAATTAAAGCCATTTATCAAAAACTCCTCTGTTTCTATCCAAGCTGTCCTGATACGCAAAAAAATAACGGCAAAGAACTGTTCAGCTTGCCGTTTAGGAGGGGCATAAAAAGAGTGCCCCCAACCATTAACTATGGCTTTGACAATTTAGTAACTGTTCGCAAAAATGCAACTCTTTCTTAAACACATATTGACATGCCCTGTCCGGAAGATTTGAATTTAGTGGTATCTGTAGTATGTTCCACTCGCAGATCACGGCTACACACACGGCCCACATTATGATCCATAGTAATAATATCCATTCGAAGGAGTTATGGGAAACGTAGAGAGCAAACAGATATTAAACCCGCACGAATGCTATAATATCGTGCTGGTAGAACCGGAGATCCCCCCCAACACAGGTTCCATCGCCAGGCTCTGTGGGGCAACGAACTCCATCCTGCACCTGGTGCGGCCCCTCGGCTTTTCCACCGATGATAAGTATTTGAAACGGGCAGGATTGGACTACTGGAAGTTTGTGGATATACGCTATTGGGACTCCATTGAGGACTTTCTTGCAGCCCAGGACGAGACCACACTCTATCTTCTCACCACAAAAACCAACAGGTCTTATGTGGAGGCAGATTTCAAACCGGGTGACTATCTTCTCTTTGGCAAGGAGACAAAAGGGCTCCCCGCAGAACTCCTTCAGCTCTATTCCGACCGCTGCTTCACCCTTCCCATGGCGAATCCCAATATTAGGAGCCTGAACCTTGCAATGACAGCAGGAATTGTACTGTATGAGGCCTTAAGCAGAAAATGAACGGTAATTAGAAGATGGGGTCACAGCTGTAATCTATGAGTATCCAGTCATAACCAATGGCATAGGAGTTGCGGCCATTATCCTGGGCGCTGTGAAGGCCGGTTTCGGCACGGGCCGCTAAGGATTCGGTGTCATCATCGCTGTTCATCTGGGCGACACCTATACTGGTTGTAATACAGATTTTTTTATTGTTGCGATGCAGAACCTGATTACGAATTTCAGCAAGTATTTTATTTGCTATGTTACAACAGTCCTTGGTTGAACAGTCCTTGAGCACGATCAAAAATTGATCCCCCTGCCACCTGCAACTAATGTCCGAGGCGCGTAACACAGACTGGATGGATGCGGCTAACATTGTGAGTATCGCATCTCCTGTCTTGTGACCATAGCGTTCGTTGATTCCCTTGAAGTGATCAATGTCGACAAGTAAGATCGACAGTGGCTCCAGAGTACGGTTGGCCTCAAGCAGAGTATGCTGAAAAAGTTCTCCAAATGCATGCCGCGTCATGAAGCCGGTTAAAATGTCAACGTGTAAGAGGTCATGGGATGCCTTGCTACGATATTCACCAAACAGATAGTTGGCCACGACAAGCACCACAATGAGTAGAATACAGTTAGCGAGAGAGAGCTCAAAGAGGACGTGCCCTTTGGGATTGTGGTCGATAAGGGTGTATGAGAGAAACCCGCTTAAAAGAATTCCCAGCAAAACACTACTGTTAAGGATTCGTTGCATAACCAACCGGGTGCGATCCACTTTCATAAAGTCTTGAGGTGACGAAGGGACGGGAATATGGTAACACCAGTCTCAAACAGGCTGGTGGCCGATTTTCAACCAGGATACTACCTGCCTGGAAATTGCGAAAAGCGTTACAATTTGTTATTTCCTCCTAACTGGGGTACATTCTCCCCGAAAAGGTACTTTAGGATATCCTTATTTAACAGATCCCAATACATTCAGGTATTATTTTTTCAAGAAGGAGCAAAATAAGATGAGTGATCGCGTTTATAACTTCAGCCCAGGGCCCGCAACCCTCCCCGTAGATGTGTTGCAACAGGCATCAAAAGATGTCTTGAATTTTAAGGAAACAGGTATTGGCCTCATTGAAATGAGCCATCGTTCCAAAGAGTTTATGGCAGTTGCAGAAAATACCGAATCTTTGTTGCGGGAATTGATGGAGATCCCCGATAACTATAAGGTTCTCTTCCTACAGGGTGGTGCTTCCAGTCAATTTTTTATGATCCCCATGAACCTGCTGGGAGATGGCAAAAAAGCTACCTATCTCAACACTGGTACCTGGTCAAAAAAGGCCATTAAAGAGGCTAAGCTCTTTGGCGATATCAACGTGGCCTACTCCAGTGAAGAGCAGACCTTTAACAGGGTTCCGGAACAGGGCGAATATAGCGTGGCCGCAGATTCTGAGTACCTCTACTTTGTCTCCAATAACACCATATATGGCACTCAGTTCGCCACATTTCCCAGGACCGATACCATCCTGATATCTGATATGTCCTCAGATATCCTGTCGCGCAAGATTGATGTCTCCGAGTTCGGCATCATCTTTGCCGGAGCTCAGAAAAATATGGGGCCAGCAGGTGTTACCATCGTGATAATCAGGGATGACCTCTTGGAAAAGACTCCCGAGAACACCCCGACCATGCTCACATACAAAACCCATGCCGACAAGGGTTCCATGTTTAACACCCCGCCCTGCTTCCCCATCTACTGTGTGGGTGAAGTATTGAAATGGCTCAAAAAACTTGGCGGAATTGAGGCCATTGAGGCCATCAATATTGAAAAGGCCGGACTTATTTATGACTGCATTGACGACTCGGACTACTACCGTGGACACGCCGAAAAGGGCTCCCGTTCCCTTATGAATATTACCTTTAACCTGCCAACAGCTGAGCTTGAAACCAAGTTTATTGCTGAAGCGGCCACTCTTGGTCTCAATGGACTCAAGGGACATCGTTCCATCGGCGGCTGTCGTGCCTCTATCTATAACGCCTTTCCAAGAGAAGGTGTGGTGAAACTTGTTGCCTTTATGAAGGAGTTCGAGTCCAACAACCAGGCCTAGGGTAAGGAACAGAACACACATGAATTATGATGGTCAGATCATCCGTCCCCCAAGTGAGGCTGACTCCATCATAATTCAGGTGACTGTTGGCTGCTCTCACAATAAGTGTAGCTTTTGCGGAGCCTATAAGGATAAGCCTTTCAGGCTTCGCAGCGATGAAGAGATTCGTGAAAATATCGCCTTTGCGGCCCGCCACTGCAAGAGGCAAAAAAGAGTGTTCTTGGCGGATGGAGATGCTCTAATCCTTTCACAGAAGAGACTGGTAACCCTCTTTGCACTCATAAAAAGAGAGTTATCACAAGTGAATCGTATTGCGCTCTACGGTAACGCTAAGGCCATACGTTCCAAAAGTGGCGCCCAGCTCAAAGAACTTAAAGCGCTGGGTCTACATAGGGTATACATGGGTCTTGAGAGTGGTCACAACGGGATCCTTGAAGATGTGAAAAAAGGAGAGACAGATAGGAGTATGGTTGCCGCTGCCCATCGGGTATCCGAGGCAGGTATATTCCTCTCTGTCACCGTTCTCCTTGGACTTGGCGGTATCTCAAGGAGCCTCTCCCATGCACGGGAAACCGCAAGGGTACTCAGTCTTATGCAGCCAAAACAGATAGCCGCCCTGTGTCTTATGCCACTGGAAAACACTGAACTTGGTAGGGCGTGGCAGCAGGGAACCTTTATCCTGCCCGATCCCAGGGGGATGCTCCTTGAGCTGCATGAGCTACTCGAAAACATCCACTGTAAGCCCTTACAATTTATGGCTAATCATGCCTCTAACTACCTCCCCTTAAGTGGCAGATTGCCTCGGGATCGTCACTTGATGCTCAAGGGTATTGAAGCGGCCCTTAAAGATGAGAAATGCCTGATCCCCGATGAGATGAGGGGGCTGTAACCATGGATAATATAGAGATACTCCCTAAAAAGACCGACCTCAGAAATCTGACCCAGGAAGAGCTGGTGCACTATGTGGAGAGCCTGGGGCAACCAGCCTTTCGCGGCAGACAGATCATGTCCTGGCTCTATCGCCCAGGGGTCACCGAGTTTTCACAGATGACTGATCTGGCAAAAAAATTTCGGGTCATTCTTAGCGAAAATGCCCGTATATCAACTTTTAGAGAGCCACTGATACAACGTTCCCAGGATGGGTGTGTCAAATTTGCATTCACCCTGGACGATGGTAAAATTATAGAGTCCGTACTTATTCCGGAGCCTGACCGCAACACCCTCTGCGTCTCTTCTCAGGTGGGTTGTGCCATGAACTGCTCCTTTTGCCTGACAGCGACCATGGGTTTTGTAAGAAATCTCATTCCTTCGGAGATTGTCAATCAGGTATGTGCTGTGGGCGATTTCCTGAGGGCTGAAAAGAAATCGAAACTCATCGGCCCAGACCGGGTTACCAACCTGGTCTTTATGGGAATGGGAGAACCACTTAATAATTTGGAAAACCTGATCAAATCTCTCTCCATCCTCACTGAACAGCGAGGTCTGGATATGACCAACCGCCGTATCACCGTCTCCACCTGTGGTATCGTCGGGAAGATGCTTGAGCTTGGGCAGCGCAGTGATGTGAATCTTGCAATTTCGCTCCATGCGGTGACGGATGCGGTACGGGATAAACTCATGCCGGTGAACAGCCGCTACCCCTTAAATGACCTCCTTCAGGCCTGTCGGGACTATCCCATGGCCAAGCGTAAACGCATCATGTTTGAATATATACTCCTTAAAGGAATCAATGACTCGGACGAGGATGCACTTGAGCTTGCCAGAATACTAAAGGATATCCCTTGTAAAATCAATTTATTGCCTTATAATGAATCTCCTGGCCTCCCCTATGCAAGTCCTTCAAGAAACAGGGTTTATGCCTTTCAGAAAATTGTTCGCGACAAGGGTTATTCCGTCTTTATTCGAACCAGTCGTGGTGATGACATTTCTGCTGCGTGTGGTCAGTTGGCAAAGCAAAAGGAAATGCAATAAAAAAAACGTCTATTGAGGTGGCAAATGTCTGACCTTGAAGAGTGTACAGGATATCTGTACCTACATGAAACGGCCTATCGGCGCAAGACCATTAAAGAGATGATTCGACTGGCCATTGCCGAAGTCGATACCTTTAAAAAATATCCCGAGGCCTGCCAGGTTGAATTGCCCAGAAACTGGAAGCTCAACGAGGCCCGCATTACTCCCCTGCTCCAGAACAGACGGTCTCTTAGGAAATACAGTGGCGATGTTATACAGTTTGAAGAGTTGGCATTTATGCTCTGGGCAAGCCAGGGTATAACCGCAAAATCAGGTAATCACACATTCAGGAGTGCCCCTTCAGGTGGTGCTCTGTATCCCGTTGAAACCTATCTCTGTGTCAACAAGGTAGATGGCCTACTGCCAGGACTGTATCATTTCGATGCAGAGGGCTTTTGTTTGGACGTGCTCCGGGAAGAAGATATCTCAGAGGAAATAGCTGAGGCCTTCCTTGATCAGAAGTTTATGGCCACTGCCGGTGTTATTTTTCTCTGGACTGCTGTTATGCGGCGTTGCATGAGTAAATACGGGAACCGCGGGATGCGATACATTTTCCTCGATGCGGGACATATCTGTGAAAATCTACTTTTGGCAGCTGAAGCTACTGCCTGTGGAGCCTGTCCCGTGGCTGCATTTTATGATGACGAAGTGAATGAACTTATTGGCCTTGATTCAACCGAAGAGACCATAATATACAGTGCCTCTGTAGGAAAAAAAATTGTTTCAAAAAAACAGTGTAAACTGTGAAACTAGTCTCTGACTCTTATCGGTAATCATTAGCCCCGGGTGGGGACGGTTCTTGCCGCCCACACCCAAGACAAGATGAACCTAACTCCTCAGTCATCTCCCATGGCTTCCGCTTCACGCTTCGGGTCTTGATAGTACCTATGGCTTACGGTCTCCGGCACCTGGGGGCCGTTGAAAAAGGCACTTACCAGATGTGGTATTTCCGTAGCCGATCGGCCGGTGACAAGATAGTAGCCAGCAGCTAGAACCGCAATGGTGACAAGAATAAGAAAAGCCTTTTTTAACTGAGCCCGGATGCTGCAACTGGCACAGAGGATCAGAACAAAAATGATCACGAAGACGATGCCCAGTATCAGCCCCATTTTTCCTTGTAATACTTCACCTACCATCTCTATCACCCTGCCTTGCCGCTAAAGTTCGTCTTCCCAATCCGCAAGTACTGATTTAGGAAGGGCATCAAGGTCGATCTTTCTTGCCTCTTCGATACCTGCTTGTAGAGCCTGGGAATTCATTTTTTCAGTCCCCTTAGGGACACGCGCCAACAGCGCCTTTTCCAATCCTTCAAGGGACACCTGCCCACTGAGATAGCCAACGGCACCGAGGGCCACCATATTGGCCACCAGCTCCCGGCCAATTTGCTCTCTGGCTATCTGGGTGAATGGAATCGACACAGAACGACTGGTGGGAAGTTGTTGTACCAGGCCTGAGTCAACCACCAGCAAGCCGTCTGATTTAAGATCAAAAAAGTAGGCATCACAGGCCGCCTGATTCATGGCAAGGAGGAGATCAACACGCAGGGCCTTCGGATAGTCAATGGGGCTCGCCGAGATTACAACCTCAGCCTTGCTCTTGCCCCCACGCGCCTCCGGGCCATAACTCTGGGTCTGACACACATACTTGTTATCGTAAGCCCCGATCCCATCGGCCATGACCACTGCAGCCGTAATGATCCCCTGCCCTCCGGAGCCACTAAATCTGATCTCATAGCGGTCATCATTCTTCATAGCGTTTCACTCCGTTTTTCTCTTTTGCCCTGGTGATCTGATCAGCCTTCTCTTTGGCCTCTGCCGCAACTCGTTGATACTCTTCTGTGGAGATCGGTTTGTCGACATCTGCCAGGACACCGATGGTTATCTTACCCTTCAACTCCTCAGGGCTCATCTTTTCGGCCTTCTGAACGGTTACGGAACGTTCTTTAAATCCGAGGATCATCTCCACAGCCCCACCGAGTTTATTTCTACGGCCATGTTGAACGTGGCAGTTGGAGATAACCTCCATCACAGAAAAACCCCTCTTTTCTATGGCTTTTTTTATCATATTCTCCAGATGGGTTGCGTGGTACACCGTACTTCTGGCAACGAAAGAGGCCCCAGCGGTGGCAGCAAGTTCTGCTATATTAAAGGCGTGCTCAACGTGTCCGTAGACGGAAGTCGTGGATTTTGAACCGAACGGCGTGGTGGGAGAGTACTGCCCGCCTGTCATGCCGTAGGTGGAGTTGTTGATAATGATAGCGGTGAGGTTGATGTTTCTTCTTGCCGCATGGATAAAGTGATTGCCGCCAATGGCAGTTGAATCGCCATCTCCCATAACCGTAAGCACAGTAAGCTCAGGACGGGCCAGCTTGATTCCTGTTGAAAAAGTAAGGGCCCGACCGTGGGTGGTGTGGATGGTGTTAAAGTCAACGTAGGTGGGCATTCTTCCGGAACAGCCGATACCAGAGGCAAGAACCACTTCATCCTTGTTAAGGCCAAGGGCGTGTACTGCTCGCAACATGGCACCCATAACTATTCCGTTACCACACCCTGGACACCAGACATGGGGGAATTTTTTATCGTGACGCAGGTATTCTTTGCGTATCAGTTCTGCACATTCAAGCATGATATATATAACTCCTAAAGGTATGAATGATGAGGATCATACCGTAGTCAAATGTTTAAAGATCTCTTCAGGGGTAATCAGCTGACCGTCAATACGGTTATGTTTGACGATACGGCAGCCATCCTGATTAACCCGACCGATCTCTCTGCTCATCTGGCCCATATTCATCTCAGGGACGATTGCCACCCGACATTGCCGCAGATAGGTATCCACACTTTTCCTGGGAAAGGGAAACAGCGTGACCAGTTGCAGTAGTCCTGCTTTGACTCCGACTTTCCTGGCATCCCTCACGGCCCGCAGGGCAGACCGGGCCACTGAGCCGTAGGCGATAACGCAGACCTCTGCATCTTCCATAAGGTGGGTTTTCACGACCTGTATATCCTGAAACCCTTTGGATATTTTGGAGTGTATCCTCTTGAGAAATTGATCGATTTCCTGGGGATCCTGAGTGGGGAACCCCTGTTCATCGTGTACTAGTCCGGTGACGTGGTGCCGATACCCATCACCAAAGGCTGCCATATCCGGTACGCCACGGTTATTGTCGGCATAGGGTTTGTACCATTCAGGGGGCACATCGGGTTTGATCCGATCAAAAATTCTGATCTGATCCACATTAGGAAGAGTCACTGACTCCCTGGTATGGGCAACCACCTCATCGGAGAGAATGATAACTGGTATCCGGTATTTTTCTGAGAGATTAAAGGCCTTGATAGTGACAGAGAAACACTCGGCCACTGAGGAGACCGCAAGGACAATAATTGGATGATCTCCGTGAGTTCCCCACCTGGCCATCTGCACATCTCCCTGAGACGGAGACGTGGGCAGTCCGGTACTTGGGCCACCGCGCATAACGTTAATTATGACACAGGGGACCTCTGTAATACAGCCGTAGCCAAGGTTCTCCTGAATAAGGGAAAACCCAGGTCCACTTGTTGCAGTCATGGACTTAACACCAGCAAGTGAGGCCCCAAGGATTGCACCCATAGAGGCAATTTCATCTTCCATCTGGATGAAGGTGCCACCCACTTCCGGGAGTTTAACAGAAAGAATTTCACTGATTTCGGAGGCTGGAGTAATGGGATATCCTGCAAAAAAACGACACCCCGCAGCAAGTGCACC
Organism: uncultured Desulfocapsa sp.; assembly: GCA_964459485.1. Classification (GTDB taxonomy): domain Bacteria; phylum Desulfobacterota; class Desulfobulbia; order Desulfobulbales; family Desulfocapsaceae; genus Desulfocapsa. Next base: position 9,730 of record CAYWMZ010000025.1, read on the forward strand.
TGCTACAATCGCCTCATTCCCCTGAAGTAGAACCTTCTGCTGTTCATCACTTGTTTCTATCATTGCGCCTCCTTTCGGGATGCTTGTCTCTGATGGTAATTGCGAAATCGGGGCAATGGATCTCACAAAATCTACACCCTATACAGCTATTCATAGCATCTATATAGGGTAGACCGAGCTGGTCTTTTTTGATAATTTTTTTAGCGCAGAGGGCAGAGCAGAGTCCGCAGGCCTTGCACCATTTATGGAAGAAGGTGACGGTGTAAAGCTTCTTTTCTTTGGCTTTTGTGGCAGCCGAAGCCTTTGCCACATCACTCTTTTTGGCTTTGGTTCTTGTAACCATAGTAGTAACCGAATTCTCTTCGTAGATGTTTTGTGGACCATGAAAGGCAATGGGATACGTTCACGACAAAGTACTCATTTGCTATCTAGTCCGGTCGGTAAAAGTGTCAAGGATATTATTGGTATTCCTTATTATAGCAGCTTTAAATAAGAATCCAAATTTAAGTTGTTTGAAGGTGCACTTCCCTTCAATTCGCCAGTATCACTTGCCTTTAGAAAAGAAATATGTTACTTATTACACTTTTGGATTTTCAGGTGAGACAAAAAATATAGTCGAACCACCGTCCCCTTTTTGTCCAGGGGATTTCCTAATGTGTTATTCTGTTGCGATTTTGAAATAATCTGTGAAAGGAGTTGCTTTGAAAACAAAAATACTTGTTGCTAACCGTGGTGAGATTGCCATTCGGCTCATTCGGGCCATCCAGGAATTAAATTACGAGGCCATTGCCATTTACGAGACACCTGACAAAGAGTCTCGACATATCCGTATTGCCAACGAGGCCGTTTGGCTAGGCCCTGGCCCTCGCTGTGACTATCTTAATATTGATAAAATTATCAAGGCTGCCAAAAAATCCGGTGCCTCAGCCATCCATCCCGGCTACGGTTTCCTTGCTGAAAATTCTGGATTTGCCAAAGCCTGCGAAGAGGAAGGGATCATTTTTATCGGCCCCTCATCGGAAGTCATTACCAACCTTGGAAATAAGGTGATCGCAAGACAGATCATGGCCGATGCCGGTATCCCGATGGTACCAGGTACTGAGAACCTCCCCCTGGGCGACGAAGGGCTGAAAGTAGCCCTGGCCTTTGGTGAAAAGGTTGAATATCCCGTCATGCTGAAGGCCACCTCGGGTGGCGGTGGGCGTGGTATCAGACTTATCGAAACTGCAGAGCAGATGAAGGAAGAGATTCCCATTGCCCGTGCTGAAGCCAAAGCTGCCTTTAACGACGAGTCGGTTTATCTCGAAAAAGTGGTTATTGAGCCCAAACATGTTGAAGTGCAGATCATGGCAGACAGTGAGGGTACCACTGTCCACCTCGGAACCCGTGACTGTTCCATTCAGCGTAGAAATCAAAAATTGATTGAAATTGCCCCGTCAATGATTGGTGATAAAGTCCTGCTAGACACCATTTGTGAAACGGCGGTCACAGCTGCCAAGGCAGCCAACTATTTCAATGCCGGTACCGTTGAATTTCTTATCGACAAACAGTTCAACTACTACTTTATGGAGATCAATACCCGGGTTCAGGTAGAACACACCGTAACCGAGATGATAACAGGCATTGATATCGTCCGCACTCAAATCAAACTGGCACTTGGCAAGAAACTCTCCTTTGCCCAGGAAGATATTCAGATGCGTGGCCATGCAATTGAGATGCGCATAAATGCCGAAGACCCCAAGGCCGATTTTATGCCGGAAGGTGGCAAAACTGTTTCTGTGTATCGCTCCCCCGGCGGCTATGGTGTCCGCCTGGACGGATTTGTGTATCAGGGATTCACTATCCC
>CAYWMZ010000026.1:0-11526 GCA_964459485.1 uncultured Desulfocapsa sp.
GGTGCTGGGTGAGGAGGAGATCGGCCAATATACGCCCATCAAGGCCATGATCCAGTGGGGCTGCGGCTCCAACTCCAACTCACAGTACAACAGGGTGGTTGAGGCCTACAAAAAGCTGGATCTCTTTGTGATCATAGATCCCTTCCCCACCATGGCGGCGGCCACCTGTACCACCGATAATGTCTATCTCCTACCCTGTTCCAGTCAGTATGAGACCTCGGGATCGGTCACCTCCACCTCCAGACAGATCCAGTGGCGACACAAAATCGTTGATCCCATCTATGACTGCAAAGATGACTACATCATCATGGCGGAACTGGTAAAGCGGCTTGGATTCTCCAAGGAATTTTACAAAAATATCAAGGAGATCCCAGAAGACATCACCCGGGAGATCAACAGGGGAACGCTCACCATTGGCTACAATGGCCAAACCCCTGAGCGCATCAAAAAACACATGGAGAACTGGCACACCTTTGACATAGATACCCTCCAGGCCAAAGGCGGGCCCTGTGATGGAGATTACTACGGAATGCCCTGGCCCTGCTGGACCGAGGAACACCCAGGTACCCCCATTCTCTACGATGTTTCAAAATCTGTGGCTGAGGGCGGCCTGCCCTTCAGGAATCGTTTTGGCCTGGAACACACCTACTCCATGAGTGGCCGCACTGAGAATCTCTTGGCAGCGGAAGGGATTTACAATCCCGGAAGTGAGGTCAAAGGCGGCTACCCTGAATTTAAGGATGTAGTACCAGGCACCAACTGGAAGACAGATCTCTCCCAGAAGACCATCAAAGAGGCCATCAGGCGTGGTATGGCCCCCTTTGGCAATGCCAGAGCGCGCTGTGTGGTTTGGAACTTCCCGGATCAGATTCCCATCCACCGGGAACCCCTGCACTCACCACGTCCCGAACTTATCGCTAAATATCCGACCTACGAAGACCAGCCCAACCACTACCGAGTCTTCACCAAATTCAAGAGTGAACAGAATCCTGATCTGGCAAAACAGTTCCCATTCGTCCTCACCACCGGCAGGATGGTTGAGCATATGGGCGGAGGAGCCGAGACCCGCAGCAACAAATACCTCTCCGAATTGCAGCCCGAGATGTATGCCGAAATCAATCCGAAAACCGCTAACAACCTGGGAGTTCGGGATGGAGAGATGATCTGGGTTGAATCTCCAGAAGGCGGCAAGGTTAAGGTCAAGGCCTTCTTCACCGAACGGGTTGATGAGACCACCATCTTTATGCCCTTCCACTTTGGTGGAGTATTGGCCGGGGAGTCACTGGCCGGGAACTATCCCCCAGGGCACGAACCGTATGTCATGGGGGAGGCAGCCAATGTCTGCACCAACTATGGTTATGATATCGTGACCCAGATACAGGCAACCAAAGATGGTCTCTGCAAGATCAGTCGAGCATAGGAGGCGAGAGCAAATGGGACGTATGAAATTTTTATGTGACATAGAACGCTGCATAGATTGTAAAGGCTGTGTGGTCGCCTGTAAGGAGGGCAACCAGATCCCTGTTGGTATTAATCGCCGCCGGGTCATCACCATAGGCCAGGGTAAACCGGGAGAGAAATCTATTTCAGTTGCCTGTATGCACTGTTCCGATGCACCCTGTATTGCGGTGTGCCCTGTGGACTGTATCTATCAGCGTGACGATGGGATTGTACTCCACAACAAGGATGCCTGTATCGGATGCGGCTACTGCTTTATGGCCTGTCCTTTTGGTGCACCACAGTTTCCCAAGGGGGAGGTTTTCGGGGCCCGGGGGGCCATGGATAAATGTACCTTCTGTGCCGGTGGGCCGGAGGAGAACTTCAGCGTAAAAGAGAAGAAACTCTACGGCCAAAACCGGATTGCCGAAGGGAAGGTTCCCCTCTGTGCCGGGATGTGTGCCACTAAATCACTACTGGCAGGGGATGCCAGTGAAGTGGCCGATGTGTATCGGGAACGGGTATTCAAACGTGGTTCCGGGGCCAATGCCTGGGGATGGAACAAGGCCTACAAGAACTCCAAATAGTGTGAGAAACGTATGAAAATTGCGATTTTTTCTGGTTCTCTTCTCCTTTTCCTGCTTCTGGGCGGTCTGGCCATGGCCGGGCAAGAGACACAGATCAACACCTATCAGCAGTTCAACGGTGCTTTTACCGGGGAATGGCAGCAGTACGGCCAATTTTTCACTGAACTACAGCAGACCCTGTTCCCCCGTCTCTTTCTGCTGGTGCTGACCATTGTGCCGTTGTTGTTTTTTCTCCATCTGGTGGCCATCGGGGCCAAGAGCTTTCCCCATGATGGTGCGCAGGTCTACTGCTATTCGCTCTTGGTACGCATCGTCCACTGGATTGCTGCAATAGCCTTCAGTCTGCTGCTGTTAAGCGGTATCCCCCTTATTTTTGGAACATTTGCCGGAAGTGGCAGCCTGGGAATTCTAGCCCGCACCCTCCATCTGATTGCCACTCTGGTCTTTGGTGGTTCAATACTCTTTATGCTACCTCTGTGGATAAAAGATATGCTGCCTGCCCCTTATGATATCAAATGGCTTATTGTTATGGGCGGGTACCTGAACCAAGACAACAAACCGGTGCCTGCCGGAAAATTTAATGCCGGCCAGAAGACATGGTTCTGGCTGGCTACTCTGGGCGGCGCAGTGATGGCACTCAGCGGCTATATTCTCTATTCCCATCAGGGGAGCACCGATAGTCTGCGCATTGCAGCCATTGTCCATAATTTTCTTGGGGCGGCAATGGTGGCCATGTTTATTACCCATCTCTATATGGCACTTGTTGCCATCAAGGGCTCCCTTGCGAGTATGCTCAAGGGCTATAAATCCGAGGCAGAACTCAAGATACTCCATCCACGATTCAAGTTCTAGATGGAGTTCCTCCCCGGTCACGATTTCACACCACTTAAGCAGACTCTCTATTTCCGTACCGCCCGTACCCGTCCCCTCTGTTTCGGGATATAACGGCGTTCCGGATCACAGTTGTCATCGAGTTCCCAGGTGCCCACTCTGCCTTCGAGATCCTCTTCATCCGACCAATAGGTGCCCTCCACCTGCATCTTACAGCCTCCATTTTCATGGAGATCAAAGGTCATATAGAGGCCGTACAGCTCGGTGACACTTGGCAAGCGCCAATCATCATAGCCGCCGATATTCAGTTTCGCCACATAGGCCTCGGCATCAGCCAGAGAAGTGAAGGACTTACTTGCCTCACTTTGCCACATCAACCCTGTTTTCACATCCTGGCAGATGCCAGCCGTTGGAGCCATCATTCTGGCTCCCGATGTTTCCCCCTGCTGCGCCGTTGTACCGCATGCCGTAAGCAGTGTTGTGAGGAATCCTGCAATCAATATCCCCATAAAGCACCAAGACACCCTGCCCTTTCCAGATTCACCATTCATTTACATATTCTCCTGTACTCTGTTTTTGTACCAAACAATCGGTACATTTTGGGCCATAAATAAAAACACACTAAAGCAAAGTCTGTGACTGTTCAGTCCCTGCCTGCCAACAGCTCCTCGATTGCAAAGATACAAACTTCCAGGTTTTTCTTATCACGATAGACCCGGGAAAGCATGATCCCCCCCTCTAAGATGGCCACGATAGAAATGGCAATCTGCTCAGGTGACAGCCTGCTCTTTAACTGTGCCTCATCCTCAAGTTGCAACAATTCCTTCTCAATAAGCCCCATCCAATGGCTAAAAATCTCTCGGATGATCTGGGCAAAACTTGAGCTCATATCGGTCATCTCAAGTGCCGTATTGCCAAAGAGACACCCTCCCACAAAGTTACTCTGTTGCATCATCCCCATAATCATCTGACAGGAGTGAAGAATCCTCGCCACAGGGTCATCCCCCCGCAGTGACTCAGCCAAAATAGTGTAGAATTCGTCTCTGGCATCGAGGAGCACCGCAAGGCCAAGCTCCTCCTTACTGGAAAAATGATAATAGAGATTCCCTTTTTTCACTCCGGTGGCGGCAATAATAGAACTGATACTGCTGTTCTGAAAGCCCCGCAGGGTAAAAAGTTTGCGACTCTCAATAAGTATATGACTGCGTGTTTCCTGCCCTTTTGTCTGTTGCATCTCCACTCCAAAAATAACTGACCGTTTGGTACATTATATCTATTCTCACCCGCAAAGCAAGTTTTTAAAGGGAGGGGGGAGAGCAATTTGCACAAAAAAACTCCCCTCTCTTTTCAAAAAGAGAGGGGAGTTCCCAGAAACAGAATAGAGAAAACTGGGGCTACCCGACCGCCATCAGTGAATCCCTTTGGCGTTGACGTCTGCCCATTTGACATCTTTATCCTGATGACGGCAGTGCAGGTTAGACAAAATCCAGGGTTACGGCATCCCCTACCACAAACTTACCTTGCAGAAACACAACGTAAGACGTACCTGCATCTTCATGTCAACTCCGGATTTCATCAAGAAAGCGACGCAACTGCTCCTGTACCGCCGTGGCCTGAGTGCTTAGAATTGCCATTTTTTCAAGGACTTTTTCAGCAGCAGTTTCCGTTTCAGACGTTGCCTGGGCCATTTCTGTTATACGTTCAGAAACCTCCTGAGAACTTCCCGCTGCCACCTGAGTTGACCTGGCTATCTCAGTGGTTGTGGATTCCTGCTGATTGACCGCAGTTGCAATGCCGCTGCCAATGGTATTGATCTCGGTGAGAACAGTACGAATGCCCTGGATGGCCAGAACCACTTCCTGGGTAGCACTCTGAATGCCCTGCACCTGAGCACTGATCTCCTTTGTAGCCCCCGTCGTCTGACCGGCCAGCGCTTTGACCTCACTGGCAACAACTGCAAAACCCTTTCCGGCCTCTCCGGCCCTGGCAGCCTCAATGGCGGCATTCAACGCCAGCAGGTTGGTCTGGGCCGCTATATCACTTATCAGCTCCACCACTTTGCTAATTTTGCTAGCACTAAGAGCCAACTTTTCACCCATCTTATCGGTCTTTTCGATGGACAACACCGCCCCTTCACTCACTTCGGATGAGGTATTTACCCGGGTGCTGATTTCCGCAACAGTTACCGTTAATTCCTCGGTGGCAGTGGCAACGGTCTGAACATTCTCTGCCATTTGAGTAGACGAACCCATTACACTTTCTGACTCTTCTATGGATTTTTTTGCGTACTCCGCCATCTGCTGTACAGATTTCTCCACCATCCCAATCTCTGCAAAAAGTGACTGCATGATATCCTGCACCGTCAACTCAAAATCCTCTGCCATCTGCACAATTGCCTTTTTGAGACGATCCCGTTCCCTGGAGTTTTCTTTAAAAACATTCACTGCTTCAGCCATACTGCCGATTTCATCCAACCTCTCCGCCGCCGGGATAATTACATCAAGGTCGCCGCCTGCCAATTGATGCATGGCTCTGGTCATACTACTCACAGGGCTGGTCAGGTAACGCGACATAAAGAAGGTCACTCCACAGATCAGTAAAATCAGTCCGGCACCTCCGGCCATAAGGATATTCTTCTGCTTTGCAATGGTTCGTGCCAATGGTTGCAAGTCATAGGAGAGCGTCAGTACTCCACCCAACTCCTCCTCGCTCCAGCCGGGATGGCAACGAATGCAGTCCGCATTGACAATTTGGGGAATATAGACATCCAGCGTGGAGTCATGTTCCACAAACAACTGCTTTCTATTCCTGGACAGTTCGTTGAAAACGCTCTCTTCCAGTTTATCTTTGAGATCACGGTGAGAAGATGAAGAAAGATCCAGAGAACCCTTGCGATCATACAGTGCCACATAGCGTACTCCCGGAACATCCTGCTGTTTTTGCAGCAACCGTTCAAAGTTCCTCATCTGGCCTCGTTCCAGGGAATCCTTCACTCCCTCATAGAGTGAATTACTCAGAATGGTCACCGACTCGATATGCGAGTCAGTCAGCTCCTTGACATTGATCCTGTGGAAGAGAAAGAGACCGGTACCGATAAAACTAAAGAGAACCAGGGTAACAGCAATGGCCAGCTTATTACTGATGGATAGGGCCTGAAAGGATTGTAGTATTCGCATTGTCAGTGTCCATTCTTCCTGTGAAATCCCCTCGAAGGGACCTTTATACTTACTTGCACCCCAGGGGAGATACATACCATAGGGCATAAAGACCGGTTTTTGCTATCCCAGTCGTACCGAGCTCTTAACTCTCAGCCTATTCGATAAAAAGGAAAGCTTTTTACCCTGGCAAAACCGGGGGATGCGCAACCGATACAGGGGGCATTGGCATCAATGCACCAGCTCTTCCCACCATTCCACCAGCGGGTTGGACAGTCCGCCTTGGTCTCAGGCCCCAAACAGCCCAGTTTAAAGAGACAGCCCTTCTCTCCCAGTTTTTTAGCAAAGATCTGCTCCTGAAAATCGTGGTAACGGGGACAGGACTCATGCAATGTTTTGCCAAAAAACATCTTTGGAGCCAGGTTGCTGGTGAGTTCTGGCATTCCCACCTTGATCATATAGGTAATGGTATGCCAGAGCCAGTCTGGGTGAACCGGACAGCCTGGAATATTGATAAGCAGCGGTTCAAGCCCACGTTTCTTATAAAAGTCACCCACACTTATGGCCCCTGTCAGGTTATCTTCAGCGGCAGGAATCCCTCCAAAAGAGGCACAGGTTCCAACGGCAATAGCACCGCTCATGGTTCGTGCCCCCTCTTCGATGTACTGGGCAAAGGTTTTATTGCCGATAACACAGGCCTCCGGCATACCGTAGGGAATCGCACCTTCCAGAGCCAGGAAGTATTCCCCGGCCTCCCCTGAAATATAGGAGTCGATAAGTTCCAGGGCCTGCGCCCCTGATGTGGCAGAGAGATCGGCCTGAAAGGCCAGTTTAGAGTAGTCGGTGATCAGTGACAGGGGGGAGGGTTCAGAGCTTTGTAACAGAGAAACAGAGCAGCCGGTACATGAGAGCCCCTGGAGGTACACAATCTTTGGAATATCATCCCGACTCACCTGCTTCAAAGCGGCCAGTACCGGCTCCGGCAACCCATCGACGCCAAATCCTGCAGCCAGGGCAGCTGCAAATTTTAATACCTGACGGCGATCAAACTGAATACCATTTTTCATCAAAGAACCTCACGGTGACTAGCTAAGTTACATACCAGGAAAAAGAGTAGTTACGCCATCAGAATCAGTGCACCGCACAACCCAGGCAGGGATCAAAGGAGTGCACAATTCTGTTGGCCTCTATCTGCTCCTCCGGCACCTCTACCCGTGTCCCGATAAGTGCCGACTCCATGGCTCCGGGTTGCCCCTTATCATCCCGGGGCGAACAGTTCCAGGTGGTGGGTACCACACACTCATATTTTTCAATCTTTCTATCTTCCAGACGGATATAGTGGAGAAGCCCGCCCCGTGAAGCATCCGTTATCCCATAGCCTTCCCCGCTTGAAGGAACAGAGATATCAGCAATAGTGGGTTTGCCGGGTGTCAGGCGCTCGCACTCTTCCAGCAAAAAGTCTGCAATCACGGCCCCGCAGATCCCCCGGCACAGATGACGGCCCAGTACAGAGTTCAACTGTGCCGGGACAATGGAAGCAAGCCCCGCATAATATTCCACCATCTTTTTCACAGCCGCATTGTTCCCCTGCTGATAATCCACCAGAACCCGTGCCGCAGGACCGACCTCCAAAACCTTTCCTCCATAGCGTGGTGCCTTGATCCAGGAATAGGCTGATTGCTTGCCAGGGTCCGGAACCAAACTACCATTGCGGATTTTACTGCCGCTGGCAGAGGAATAGCGGGAATAGTTTACATCTTCAGTAACCAGTTCAGGATCAAATTGTGTCAACTCACCATCCAAGAGCACTCCTGGAGCAAATAGACGCCTGCTCTCGGCTTCAGGCCCCAATGGCAATAGGCCATAAGAGAGAAACCCGGCTCGACTTCTGCCGATATCCCAATATTCAGGATAGAGAGTGGCAACAGCCAGGATATCCGGTAGATACTTTTGATGGATAAAATCCCGGGTTTCCTGAATAAGTGCTTTATATCTCAAGATAAGATCTATCTTCGGCTCTTGAGGACATCCTCCCGGGAATATCCCTGTGGCATGGGGAAATCTCCCGCCAAAGAGGGCAGAGGCCTGATTGGCCTTCTGCTGAATTTTCATGGATGTCAGATAATTTTTCAAGGCACCAATATTTACCTCGGCGTCCTCTATATAGTTTCCGGAAAGTCTCGGCAGAAATGGTGCCGCCGGAAAGGGTTTTCCCGACCCCAGTTCTGCGGTAACCCAGGACTTCAACTTGACCAACTCCGAATCCTTGCCAGCGTAGGAGGCAATCGCAGTTACATCCACAAAATCAAGAGCACTGAGCTGATAAAATTGCAGCAGATAGTCATAGAGGTGGTTAGCACCCTGAATCAGGTTATGCATAATACGACCATTGGCCGGAACCTCCAGACCAAAGGCTGCCTCCTGGGCATAAGATGAGGCTATACCGTGGGCGTAGGGGCAGACACCGCAAATCCTCTGGGTAATCTGCTGCGCATCCAGGGGGCTGCGGCCCCTGAGAATAACCTCAAACCCACGAAACATTTCTCCTTCGCACCTGGCATCGACAATGATATTATCTTCAACTTCAGTCTTGACGTTGAGGTGTCCTTCTATACGGGTGAGTGGCCCTAAAGAGACTTTCATATTCCTTCCTGTTTTTTTTTAACGGGTAAAAAGCACACTTCTTTATCCCTTTACGGGAAACGTAACTTCATTCTGTCACCTCAACTCCAGGAAGGCAAATTGTTTTTAACCTAACAGGCGGCGGCCCCTGAATATCATTATATCTTTGCTAAAGTTTGATACGGCCAGCCCTTTTCTACTTTCAACAAAAGAGTTGCGGGTTTTCTTGAACTTTCCAGACAGATACGGTAATTTATTATATTTATAATTTGATATTTACGGATCCAGGCTCCTTTGATCTATCTATTCCTGTCCCGAGGTTTTTTATATGCCCCCCATTGTCACCTTTATCGGCTGGCACGATTGCGGTAAGACCACTCTGGCTTCCAAGGTTGTTTCTCATCTCAAACAGCTGGGCTACAGGGTGGCAGTGATCAAATCCACCAAAGACACGGGGATCAGCTTTGACCGTCCAGGTACCGACACCTATACCCACCGCAGTGCCGGAGCCGACTCGGTGATGCTGGTGGCTCCGGATCAGATGGTCATCATGACAGATAACAGGGGCGAATCCCTGAGCACTCTGGCTCACCGCCACTTCCCAGAGATGGATATCGTCATCGGAGAGGGCTTTAAAAAGGCCCGCCAGGTCGCAAAAATTGAGGTCTCCCGACAGGGTAATGCCTCCAAGCCACCAACCCCTCTACGCAATGAAGTTACCGGAGTGATCGCCGTTGCCAGTGATGACGTGGTCAGTGGTGACCATATATTCCGCCTCTCTGAGGCTGCTGAAATCGCAGCCTTCATTGAGAAACGATTCCTCCATGATGCCGCAAGGGGTGCCGACCACACCACTCTGCTCATCAATGGCGACCGGGTTCCCATGAAGGGTTTTGTCCAGGATGCACTTGCCGGAACCGTACACGGCTTTGTGGATTCTCTAAAATTAAACAGTACAGGGTGCAGAACCATCGATGTCCGTATCACGCTCCCTGAAAAAAGCTAACCAACCAATCTCTTCTCACAAAGAGCGCGCTATGTATAAAAAAACATGTCTCCTCCTCCTTATTGTTCTCTCCCTGCCCGCAGCCCTGTATGCAGGTGAATCCATCAGATGCGCCACCACCGTTGCCACCCGCAACTCCGGCTTGCTGGAATACCTCCTTCCTATTTTTACGAAGGAAACAGGTATAGAGGTTCGCCTCAGTGTGGCAGCAGACAGCAGTGCGGCACTGGATCTTGCCCAGCAGGGAAAGGCAGATATTGTTCTCGTCCATGACAGGGATCTTGAAAAACAGCTGGTTGATGAAGGTGCCTTTGTCGACAGAGAAGAGATCATGTACGATGACTACGTAATCCTTGGCCCCACAAACGATCCGGCCGGAATTAAAAACATCCCGGTTCCCCTGAACGCCTTCAATGCCATCCGTTCTGCGAAGGCGCTGTTTCTATCCCGGGGGGATAATAGTGCCACCAATATGCGTGAAAACAGGATCTGGGCTACCACCGGGGCCATGCCGACCTGGAACGACACCTGGTACCAGGCACTCAATAAAGATATGGGCCAAACCATCCTTATGGCTGCTGAAAAACAGGCCTACACCTTGGCAGACCGGGCCACATGGCTCCGCATTCAAAACAGCAACGATCCAAATCTTGACATTGTCGTTCAGGGAGACCCAAGTCTCTTTAAACAGTACGGCATTTTGATCGTAAACTCCAAAAACCATAAGTATGTCAACTATCAATCGGCCATGAATTTTGAAATCTGGATCACCTCTCCCCGTGGCCAGCAGGTGATTGGGGATTTTAAAGATAATCTGGGAAATACCCTCTTTACCCCCAACGCCAGATAAGCAGTCCCGCCGATCATCCATGGAGCCGAGCAAGCCCTTGCATGCCTTCCTCTTCCCCTCTCTTAACAGGAGGTTTTTGATTCGGATTCTGTTCATTGGATTCTGCTCCTATGTATTATTCAGCTATGTACTCATCCCCTTACGAATTCAGGGGAGGAGTATGGAGCCCACTTACCACGACGGCTCCTTTGCCTTTTGCTGGAGTCTCAGCTACCTCTTTTCAGATGTAAAACGCTTTGATGTGGTCACTGTCCGCTTCAGTGGTAAAAAGGTGATGCTCCTGAAGCGGGTCATCGCCCTTGCTGGAGATACTGTGGAGTTTCGAGATGGGATCCTGTATGTTAACGATAAGGAAATCCAGGAGGACTATGTGAAATTTAGGAATCCCTGGAACCTTCAGCCCAGGACTGTCAAACCAGGTCACGTCTATGTGCTGGGAGATAATCGTGGTACACCCATGGCCAGGCACCGTTTCGGGCAGGTACAAAGTAGAAGAATCATTGGTGAAGTGATCCCATGAACAAATTTATCGCACTTTTTCTGGTCAGCATGCTGGCGGCTTCCGCTTATGTGCTCTTTCCCGGTAACGAGAGACAGATCCGTCACAACCTCGACTCCCTGGCCGACTACTGTTCAACAACGGGCAACGACCGTGCCATAGCGGCACTCACCAAAATAGCCAAGGCCGGAAAACTGTTCCAGTCCCCCTGCAAGGTGGAGATGGAGTCCTTTGGTATTGACCGGGAGCTTGACAGAAAAGAGATAACAGACCATATCCTGATGATGAAGAAAATGCTGCCCGCAACACGCTTCACCTTTAGCGACACGTTTGTCACTTTTCCCGAGAAGAACCGGGCAGAGCTGACTACCACCCTCAGGCTCACTGGAAAGACCACAGACAACCGCTTTACAGATGCCTTTGAACTGAATATCATTACGGAGAAGATTGAAGGAAAATGGCTCTTCTCATCGGTTAAGGTCGTTGAATTTCTTGAACAGTGACTTGAAAATAATGGCGGAACCCTCCGCCTCTACCTA
>CAYWMZ010000027.1:0-11495 GCA_964459485.1 uncultured Desulfocapsa sp.
CCTCTTCAGCAAGAAGCCGTTTCATCTTGTCATGGACTGCATCGAGCAGCTCTTCCGGAAAATAGCCCCTGGCAAGACCCGATTGATTGCTCACCACCACCACTGGAATACCCGCATCATTTAAGCGTTTAATGGCCTTGGCAGCACCCGGCAGGAGAATAAAACGACAACTGTGGTTGATATAACCCATCTGTTCATTGATGGTTCCATCACGATCCAAAAATACCGCAGCCGTTAAAGCATCTGACCTTCTATTCGTTTCAGTCATGTCGCTTATGCATTTCCCAGAAGATTTGTGGCAAGCATTCCCGCTAGATCCTGATACACATCTTCAGCACTGATGGATTCCAGGCATTTCAGGTGCCCCTGAGGACAGTGGCTCTGCAAACAGGGACTGCAATCAAGCTCTCTTCTTAGAATTATGGCCTCTTTGGAGAAGGGGCCTGTGGCGATATGATCGGTGGAACCAAATATGGCAATAGTTGGGGTGTTAAGGCCTGCCGCCACATGCATAAGTCCGGAATCATTGGTAACGAAGGCATCGCAACACTTAATGAGGGCCATGGCCTGTTTGAGGTTGGTCTTTCCTGTCATATCAAGCACATGATAAGGAGTGCGCATGGAAAACTGCCGTATCTTTTTGGCAGCTGCACTATCTGTCTCCGTTCCAAAGACCATAATCACACAGCCGCCCTCACCATAGTTCTTAGAGATCAAGCCTGCCAGCTGCCCAAATTTTTCAACGGGCCAGCGTTTAGCAGGGCCAAAAGCTGCCCCCGGATTAAAGCCAATCACGGGAATGGCAAGCCCCGGCGTATTCATAGCCTTGACTTCAGAAATCCCCGGATCCACAGGCCCCATCTGTTGCTCAAGCAGGGAAACCGGACTCTGATACCTGAGGCAATCCACAAAACCACGGGCCCAGAGTCCCAATTTTTCAGGAATGGGTAGACGAAGGGTATCTGGCCCCAGACGAAGCCCAAGCCCTCGCATCAGGTTCTGATAATAGTGCACCTGATGTTTTTTTCGTATCTCATCACTGATACTTACACCATGGCTGAGTAGCAGTCCTCTGCCGTCACGTTTATAGCCTGCTCGCACCGGAATTCCGGCCATTTTGGCTACAAAGGCGGCCTCAAAAGCGTTTTGAAGAAGGATGGCTGCGTCAAACTTGAACTCTTTCAGATCCCGGGCCAGATTAAAAGGCCCCTTGATCTTCCCCTGATAGAGATGCTTTTTATCATAGATAAAGAGATTATCCACATCGGAGCTGACCCGAAAGATATCGGCCACCCAGGGCACAGCCAGCATGGTAATTTCGGCTTCAGGGAAATTCTCACGGATGGTATGTACCGCAGGGGTGGTCATCACCGCATCGCCAATCCAGTTGGTGGAGCGAATAAGGATCTTCTTGGGATTTATTTCTAACAAAGGGGTTCTTTGCGACATCACGGGACCTTCTGGGAAAACGTTAACGAGAGCTTTAAGCGCTGAGCAATTCAGCCAGCTGCTGTTTGGCAAAGTCAATGTCCGAATCGAGGGACAGGGCCAGGGTCAGGAAGTTAATGGCCTCCTTATTGTTGCCAAGCTTACGATGGTTGACACCAAGGTTTGCGTAATCCACAGCAGAGACTGGGTTGAGTTCCACAGCACGTTCAAAATTTTTCACGGCATTGGCATAGTCTTCCAACTTAAAATAGCAGACCCCCATGGTGTTATGGATATCGGACCGTTCCTCATCCTCATCCAATCCTTTTTGAAGAGTTGCCAGTGCCTCAGGGTACTTGCCAAGATCTCTCAAACAGAGCCCTTTGTAGGAGTAGACGTAGGGCAGGTCTTCAGCCTCGGGACCGAGTTCCAGGGCCTTTTTAAAATGGAGTAGTGCCTGCTCCAACTGTCCGTTTTCATAAAGATTACGACCACGATAAAAATCCAGATAGTAGGCATTGGGAATCAAGCCCTCAAGGCGTTCGAGGCGTTCATCGAGAAGATCTGGATCCGTTACCCGTTCAATAAGGAGCTTAGCGGCAAAGAGGCCCACATCCTGTATCATGGAGCGTTCCCTGAAATGGGCTCCCGGTACAATGGTGTAGATGGCGGGGATCTTCAGATCAGGGTGGCTCACATCGATCATAAAGATGTCCATACCCCGGTCAGCAAGTGCCTTAACACAATTCTCCACCTCAGTCTTGATATTGGGATCGCCTAGATTGGACATCTCAGCCAAGGTGGTATCAAGTCCGCTTTTCACCACATAGTCAACCTCATCCAGCGAGAGGGGTTTGGGCAGCCCGGAGGCAACATAGTTGGAACCGGAATTAAAGTCACCTGCAAGCTGGGCCACCTCGGTTACGGCACGGATCAGGGCCTTTTCAGGATCAGGGGTGGTTCCGGCAGTATAGACGATTTCACTTTTTCCAGGAAAAGTGGCATGATCAATGGCCAGGGCTGCCACAGTGCAGATCCCGGTATCGAGGCTGAAATCGTTGAGGTAGAGATCGATATTGTTTTCCTCAAATATTTGAATCAACCTGCTGGCCACGGGGTCTTTGACACTCTTGGGGTCGATGAGGGGAGTCTTTTTCTTATTGTGGGTTACCACCGCACACACATGGCGTTCCACAATTTCACAGATTCCCTGTAAAGCAGCTTCTTCATATGAATTTCCGGCAGAAGGCCCGTTAAACTCATTGATGGCAAAAAACCAGGAAAAGGGTATGAGCACCTCTTCTTCACTGCCTAATTTCGTGGCCCAGGTCCACTGCATCGGGATGCCACGCAAGACCTGATCTAGAAAACTGGCATCATGTGTTTCATCATGGACTGATTGCAGAAGGTAGCTGGTATCAAGCACCGGATAGCCCTGCTCCCGCATCTCTTGATAATCCCCTTCTACAAAATTATCAGGATTATTCTTAAAGGTAAAAAACGAAAATCGTTCTGCAAGTTCCATACATGCAGAGGCCTGGGACTGAATGGGACTAGCACCCTTCCCCATCTGTTTTTTAGTTCCAGTCATGGCCTTGGCATCTTCACCGCACACAGAAAAATAGACAGGAATTCCAAGGCGACCATTATCTATGCGTTTCACCTCTTTTAGAATATCGAGATTGAGGTGTTCAAGCTTCTCTTTAAATCTGGCAATTGTCTCTTCAGGGCTGATGGCCTTATCCTGATCCGTGGTGTAGGTTTTTAGACAATCCTGGAGACGTATTCGTTTTTTAATCATTCAAATCACTCATATAGATATTGTATAAATTGCTTTCACATGTAAGGACGCCATAAATAATTAACACTTTCGCTCTCAATCGAGGCGTAGGACAAATTTTACCACAACAGATAGAGGATATTCCGAGGATAAAATTTTCAACCAACGAAGAGTTGGGGCGAAAAAAGCGATTTTGCAAGGCAGCCTTAACAATTCTCCCCTGGTAATAAGAAAACCTATGGCCAGGGAGAAACCCTTTTGGGCAAATCACCCAAGGAGACACTATACAAAAATAATCACAATTTGCAAAGAAAGGGACTGCGAAGGAAATGCTTTAGGGATTGTTCACTATTCGGAATCTGCCCAGCCTACTGCATCCATGTAGAATCCAGGATATCTGGAAGGATCGACACCAATGGTATCAAGGATCTCATCAAACCTATCCCAGCGAGCGGTTTCATACATCTCAACCACCTCAAGAAAGGGGTACATCCTGCCTTTTTTCTTACACAGGGCATCTTTCACGACATCTGTCAGTGGCAATTGCCCCATAAGATAGTCCATGGAGTTGTCTAGCATGGCATCTATCAAGGAAAAAAGACCCAGCATAAAATAATCAGAACTGTTGGCCCGCCCCAACTCTTCAGCGATAAGCTCAAGCATCCGGGCCCGGATAATTGAGGTTCGGATCAGTTCTGGAGGTTTGTTCTCGGAGAGTTTACTAGTGACCACCAAGGACACAAATTGCCGCACGCCGCGTTCACCAAGAAAGGCGATGGCCTGCCGGATGGAAGAGATTGGCTGAACCCTGTAAAAAAAAGCAGAGTTCAAATATTTGAGCATCTTAAAAGAGACTGAGACATCCTGATTGATAAGGCGCTCAAGTTTGTCTATATCAAACTCAGTCCGGCTGACTTCGGTGATCAGTTGCAGGAGGGTCAGTTTTGACGAGGGAATATCCTTGTTTTTTAAGATTTCAGGTTTTGCGAAAAAGTAGCCCTGAAAATAGACAAAGCCCATATCCTTGGCCTGTTTGAATTCATCATAAGTCTCTATTTTTTCAGCCAAGAGTTTGCAGCCATAGGGTTTGACGGTTTCCACGATTTGACGGATCTCATCCATTCCCGTAAACCGAAAATCAATTTTAATCACCTTGGCCATGGCCACCAGCGGGCGCCACTCTTCTGTAAAAACAAAGTCGTCCAAGGCTAACTCATAGCCCTGGGAGATGAGCGACTTACATGCTTCGACAATCTCAGAGTTGGGGGTTACATCTTCAAGAATCTCCACCATAATATTACCTGCCGGAAACATGGTTGGGGTCTCTTTCAGTATCAGCTCTTCGGTGAAGTTGATAAAGGCCTTATGACCACCAGAAATCTGTTCGATGCCAATGGTGAAGAAGGATGAGGAGAGGAGGCTGGATGTGGCGGTTTCACCGTCAAGATCAGGAAAAACATTGGCCATGCCAGTACGAAACAACAGCTCGTAGGCGTGAATTTTTTTGTGTACATTAAAAATAGGTTGTCTTGCAACAAATACGTCCATATTTTCTCAGCCAATGCCAGTAAACACCCTGTGCTTTTTGCGTATTATCCAGCCCGAAAATGCGTTAACCCCGAGCTTAGACGCTCCTCCCATGAGCCATCACCGAAATCAAATTGCACGATTCTGGCAAGATCCTCAGCAATGGTCATATTCAGCAGGAGTCGTGAGCTGGGGATAAGCGATCCTGCCCTTACAGACCATTCTATCACCGTTAGCCCTGAAAGAAAAAAGAATTCTTCAAGACCCATGTTTTCCACTTCTTCCTCAGAGGAAAGTCGATAAAAATCCATATGATACAATGGTATTCTCCCTGGGTATTCCTGAAGAACGGTAAAGCTTGGGCTGGTGACGTAACAGGAGTGAGGCACTTCAAGGCCTAGGGCTATTTGCTGGGTGAGGGCAGTTTTCCCCGCCCCAAGGTCTCCATCGAGACAGATCACATCACCCGGGAGGGCAAGTCTGGCTAAAAGCTGGCCAAATCGTCTGGTATCATCAAGGGATTGCAGGCAAATATTTTGAGAAAACATCAGCAACACCGATCCGCATCAAAAGTAAAGATAATGGAAGTTCCCATACCCGGCCGTGAATTAATCTCCATGGTACCACAGAGCAATTTCACACGCTCCGCCATGGACTGTAAGCCCATACCACGCGTTTTACCGGTGGAGGTGGAGACCTCTTCCACATCAAACCCACAACCGTTATCATGAACTGCCAAGACGATACGTGTGTCAGATACCGAGACCCTCACCTGGATATCCTCAGCCTGTGCATGCTTAATGACGTTATTCAAGGATTCCTGAAGGAGCCTGTAGAGATGCCGTTGTTCCTCCACTGCAAAATATTGTCCCACCGGCTCCATACTGATATCGAGCTTCACCTCGGCATGCCCGAGAAAACCACTAATGAGGTTGGCAAAGGCCGCATCGACACCGAGATCATCAACTATCATCGGCCATAATTCACGGGACAGGGCTCGCACGCTCTCAATCTGGAGGTTCACAAACTGTCGCAGTTCACGAATCTGTTCAATCACCCTCTCCTTGCGAAACTCCTTCACATCGTAGATGTTGTTTTCCATGGCCCTGAGTTGCAGTTTTAGGGCAGCCAGAGACTGACCGAATTCATCATGGAGTTCCATGGAGAGTCTGCGGCGTTCATCATCCTGGGCCGTGATCAGCATGGCCGAGAGATCGCCTAAACGCTCCTCTGAGAGGCGTAGTTGCTCTTCTGCAATCTTGCGCTGGGTTATATCACGAATCATAGAGCCGACTATCCTCTCCCCTCCTGAGAGATCGATACAGAAGAGATTCATCTCCATATCGATATAGTCTCCATTTTTCTTCCTGACCTTTATTTCACGAGGATGGGGGGAGCGATTACTGGCAATAAGTCCTGCGATTTCACTGGTCACAGCTCGCCTGTTCCCTGGATGAAGAACGGTACGCAGTGATTTATCCTTAAACTCCTCGCCGCTGTATCCAAGCAAGTTCATAACGGCAGGATTGGTGTAAAGCCCCCTCCCGGAGGTATCAAACAGGATAATAATATCCTGAGATGCCTGGGTGAATTTTCGAAAACGCTCTTCACTTTCACGCAGGGATATCTCAAGTTTCTTGCGTCTCTGAACATCACGCTCCAGCTCCTCATTGAGATGCAGAAGCTGCTCGTTGCTCCGTTTTAGATTTTTATTTTTTTCCGCTAACTCCTCCGTCAGATCAACGTTTTCTTTTTTAAGCTGGTAGAGATCCCTGGCCCTATCAATCACCCTGTTCAGCTCACTGGTATCCCAAGGTTTAATGATATACTGATAGATGCGTCCCAGATTGATGGCATCTAGTACATACTTCACATGGCTATAGGCGGTGAGCAGAACCCTGATAGGATCGGGGTCGATATCATAGATCTTGCCCAACATATCGGTTCCACTGATGCCGGGCATACGCTGATCGGAGATAACAAGTCCGATATTTTTATTATCCTTAAAACATTGTAATCCCTCTTCTCCCGATGAGGCAGTAATGATCTCATAACGATTCTCAAAGATCATTCGAAAATTCATAAGATTTATCTCTTCATCATCAACAAAGAGGATCTTAAAGGGTTTCACTCGCTGCCTCCTCTGGTGCACGTTGCTGGGTATTGTTTTCGATGTTCTTACTCCACCAGGTCATAAGCAACTGGTACTGGTTGTAATAGAGCGGTAGGGTCGCTGGCTGCTCAAACACGTTGCGATAGGCAATGCGGTGCACGTTGAGGTACCAGTTGGGTACCATATAGTAGCCATACCAGAGAATACGATCAAGGGCCTTACAGGCGGCTGCCAACTCAGGCTGGGTCTTGGCGTAGACGATCTTATCAACCATGGCATCAACCACAGGATCTTTTATCCCTGCAAGGTTTCTTGAGCCAGGACGATCAGCGGACTCGGAGTGCCAGTAGTTCTTCTGTTCATTTCCGGGTGACAGCGATTGTCCATAAACATGAACAATCATATCAAAGTCAAAACTCTGGACTCTGTCGGTGTACAGTGCGGGATCAATGGTTCGATAATCAACCACCATACCGAGTTTTTTCAGATTATTAACGTAGGGTGCCATTACCCGTTCAAAAGAAGGTGAGACCAGAAGGATTTCAAAGCGAAATAGGCTGCCCTCTTTATTACGAAGGACACCATCCTGTACCGTCCACCCGGCCTCCATAAGGAGTTTTTTGGCACGACGCAGATTGCCTCGCACACCACCTTTGTCATTGGAGTCTGGTGCGACAAGGGGACGACTGAACACCTCTGGAGGAAGACGATCCCGAAATGGCTCAAGATAGGAGAGTTCAAGCCCTGTAGGGAGCCCCGTAGCAGCAAGATAGGAGTTACTGAAATAGGAATCACTTCTTGAATATTGACTAAAAAACAGAGATCTATTGGTCCACTGGAAATCAAAGGCAAGGCCCATGGCCTTTCGCACCCGAATATCTGCAAAAATGGCTCGTCTGGTGTTCATCAGAAAGCCCTGGATACCGAGGTCATTCTGATGTGGAAAACGTTTTTTAATCAATTCGCCACTGGCAAAACGTGGCCCTACCATATCTCTTGCCCACTGTTTGGCAATATTAACCATCATAAAGTCAAACTCTCCGGCCTTAAAGGCCTCAACTGCAACAATCTGATCTTTATAGTAGTTCACTACGATGGAATCAAAATTAAAGAGCCCTTTGCGGGTGGGAAGATCCTTGGCCCAGTAATCTGGATTCCTTTTATAGGTAATGGATCGCCCCTGATTGACCTTCTCAACCATATACGGCCCGGAGCCCAACGGGGCCACCATAACTCCCTCTTCCCCTCCAAAAGGGTGGGCAGTATAGAATTTTTTT
Source organism: uncultured Desulfocapsa sp. (assembly GCA_964459485.1). Classification (GTDB taxonomy): domain Bacteria; phylum Desulfobacterota; class Desulfobulbia; order Desulfobulbales; family Desulfocapsaceae; genus Desulfocapsa. Next base: position 8,126 of record CAYWMZ010000027.1, read on the forward strand.
GACAATACGGGGATCTGGGCCGCAATCATGTGCAGTTCTCTGTTGACGCGACTAAAGTTGAATCGCACCCGGTGTTTATCCAGCACAACTGCATCTTTGATATCCTGATAATAAAATGGATAAAAAGGGTGAACTTTATCTCCCTTAAATGTATCCAGGGAGAATTTAACATCTTCGGGGGTGATGGGACTTCCATCGGAAAAGCGGGCATTTTCGTCTATGGTGAATGTCATGGAGAGCCTGTCTTCTGCAAGCTCAATATCTTTGGCAATCAGCCCGTACTCGGAAAAGGGCTCATCCAGAGACCCAACGGCCAGGGGCTCAAAGACAAACATCTCAAGGCCAAGGGGGGCAGTCCCTTTCAGGGTAAAGGGATTCATCTTATCGAAGCTGCCGGATTCGTGAAGGAGTAGCCGCCCCCCCTTTCTGGCATCCTTGGAGGTGTAATCAAACTGTTTGAAATCTGGACCGTACTTCAGCGTTCCATCTATGGAAATACCATGGGCCGCATAACTTACAGATCCGGCCCCCAACAGGAAACAGAACACGACGAACAAAGGGAAACGTAAAGACATGGGGAATTCTCCACAAACGGTTGACGACAAATTGGACATGGCCTGCAAACCCATGCCCAACAATGGATAATCTTCTGGCAACAGTATCATTTTTGAGGTAATATGCCAGGCTTTCCTGGCTGAAAACACCCGATTGTTTCACTGGCAGTGTTCACACACTTCCAGGATAGCAAGGTTACAAAATAATATTTTACACTTGAGGAATATGGAAATGGGAAAAACAATCACCCAGAAAATATTTGACGCCCACCTGAGGGACAGCCCCACCCCTGAGAATATGGTTCTTGATCTTGATGTGGTGCTTTGCCATGAGATCACCACCCCCATAGCCATTATGGATCTTATGGAAAAAGGCATGGATCGAGTCTTTGATCCAGACAAGATCAAGGCAGTTATTGATCATGTAACCCCTGCCAAAGATTCCAAGACAGCAGCTCAAGGCAAGATCATGCGGGATTGGGCCAAACGTCAGAACATTAAAGACTTCTTTGATGTTGGCAAGAATGGCGTCTGCCATGCCCTGTTCCCCGAAAAAGGCTTTATCCGTCCCGGCTATACCGTGATCATGGGAGATTCCCACACCTGTACCCATGGTGCCTTTGGTGCCTTCGCGGCGGGTGTTGGTACCACGGATCTTGAGGTGGGTATCTTAAAAGGGGTCTGTACCTTTCGAGCACCAGTTTCCATGAAGGTTGTTATCAGCGGTTCTTTACAGGCGGGTGTTGTTGCTAAAGATGTTATTCTGGCCATTATTAAAAAGCTCACCGTTAACGGTGCCACCGACCGGATTATCGAATTTGTGGGGCCGCTTGTGGAGGCAATGGATATGTCCGCTCGTATGACCCTCTGCAATATGGCAGTGGAGGCTGGAGCCACCAGTGGTCTCTGCTACCCAGACCGGGTCACCGCCGAATACCTGTGGCCCTTTATAAAAGATGACTACCCCACCATCGATGCAGCCGTTGCAGAGTTTGCCAAATGGCACTCCGATGCGGACGCCGACTATGTTGAAGTATTCGACCTTGATATCTCCACTCTGGTGCCGCAGGTGACATACGGTTATAAACCAGATCACGTAAAAGACATTACTGATATGGAAGGGACCGCTGTTGATCAGATCTATATAGGCTCCTGCACCAACGGCAGGATAGAGGATCTGCGTCAGGCAGCCGCCATTCTGGATGGCAAAAAACTTGCTGACGGAGTCCGGGGCATTGTCACTCCTGCAACACCCGCTATCTATTCCCAGGCCCTGGCAGAAGGTATCATAAAGATCTTTATGGACGCAGGATTTTGTGTACTGAACCCAACCTGTGGCGCCTGCCTTGGTATGAGTTCCGGAGTTCTTGCTAAAGATGAGGTGTGTGCCTCAACCACCAACCGGAACTTTAACGGCAGAATGGGGAAAGGCGGCATGGTCCACCTGATGAGCCCTGCCTCAGCCGCTGCCGCTGCCATCAGTGGTACCATCAGCGATCCCAGAAAATTTCTCGTTTAATTAGAGGTAAAGAGCATGAAAACATTTGGCGGTCCGGCAATATTACTGGACAGAAATGATATAAACACCGATGAGATTATCCCTGCAAAATATCTCACAGAAATAACAAAGCTTGCCCTGAAACCCCATTTACTTGAAGATCTCCTGGTAGACGGCGAGGCCTTTGATAGTCACTCTCCTGCCATGGAGGCCGCAAAGGTCGTCATCAGCAAGGCAAACTTTGGATGTGGTTCATCACGGGAACATGCCGTATGGGCCTTTGAAGTCAACGATATCAACGTGGTCATTGCCTCCAGTTTTGCCAGAATCTTCCGCCAGAACATGTTCAACTGCGGAATCCTGGCAATGGAGCTTTCCGAACAGGATATCGAGGCCCTTTTTGACATGACCGGCAATATTACGGTGGCAGTAGATATGGATAAAGAGCAGCTACAGGTTGCATCTGATGATGCCACCCAAGATGCTCAATCATTTTCCTTCTCACTGAATGCCTATGATAAGAGTCTGGTAAGTGCAGGAGGCTGGCTGGCCTTCGCCGACTCCAATTACTAGATTTATTTCTTTGGCTATGTTCGCGTTAAATGTTGAAAAGCACCCCGTTGTCCTCCTCTTTTTGATATACCATCAAAAAGAGGAGGACTATATGGAGATTAATAAGTTTGTCGAAATGCTCGCCCAAGTCAACCAGATGGATCACCGTCAACGAAATACTCTACTAACAGCTCTTTCTCATCTCCCCGATGAACCCCAGGTTGTTGAAATTATCGAGTCTCGTTTCGATGTTGATGGTGCCTGCCCTTTTTGCGGCCATGATCAATACTACAGGCATGGTTTCGTAAACAAACTTCAGCGTTATCGTTGCAGGGATTGTAAGAAAACATTCAATGCCCTGACGGCACTCCATTCTCTCGTCTTCGCCACAAGAATAAATGGCTCAACTATCTCAAAGCACTTACAGATTCGTTGACTGTACGTAAAGCAGCAACAGTTGTTGGTCTTCATCGTACTACTTCTTTTCGGTGGCGCCATCGTTTTTTAACATGGCTCAAACTAGACCGCCCGACTGTACTTCAAGGGATTACGGAAGCTGATGAAACATACCTGCTTGAGTCCAATAAAGGATCTCGTAAACTTGACAGGAAACCACGAAAACGTGGTGGTCACGCTACCAAGCGCGGGCTTTCCAAAGAGCAAGTTTGTATTCTGGTTGCACGTGATCGTTCAGGGCATACTTTGGATTTTAGGTTCATCCGACTAAAGCGTACTTTGTCTCATGAAGTGCCATTATTTTCAGCTT
>CAYWMZ010000028.1:0-11479 GCA_964459485.1 uncultured Desulfocapsa sp.
GGTACTCGATGCAGAGCGCATTACCTTTCCTCTGACTCTGCGTCTCCCTGTGGCTGGAGAACGATTTCACCCCTTAGGGGCTCCTGGAAGAAAGAAGGTGCACCGCTTTCTTTCGAATCATAAGATTGCAATGTCAGAGAAGAGCAACTACCCGGTTCTGCTCAGTGGAAACAGTATTGTTGCCCTCCTTGGGCTTCAGATTGGACACCCCTTTAGGGTAACTTCTAAAACACAACGGGTTCTTCGCCTTTACTGGCAAAGTCTATAGGACTTGCTCTCTGCTTCCAGGATACCTGTCCATTATCGTAGTAGCTGCATCCTTAAAAGTGAACAGTCCCATCTATACTATCTAATTGTTGCCATCCCTCATCATGCTGACAAAACGACATGCATGACCTATCAAATAAATGCTATAGCCCCGAGTATTCCATCCCAGGTAAATGCAGTGCTCAATATGGGGATACCAGTCTCATCACTTGTCCCATCTCTGCCAAAGAGTTAGAAAGTTGTTTCACTGCACTTGGGCTCAATCCCCATATCGACAATATGCATTACGCCATCCACAATGCCCCCTTAAACAATGCGATTATAATGGAATTCTACGACCTGACCCAAGTAGAAATTGAAATCTTCCCCATAAATATTGAGTATTTCAACAAATTACGGCAAGAGTTCCTCAACTAAACTCCATGCACAAGGCAGAGGGTTAGTCAACCCAAAGCATGCTTTGGGTTGACTTGAACGTTATCCAGCTACCCCACATACGCCCAGCGTGCCGCTTTAACTACTTTGTTTTATGACAGTTTAGAAGGACATTTCCTCCAACCAATCTCTCCATCTGCCCCTCCCAGACACATTCTCAATTTATTTCCAAGACATTTTTACTTTGAGGCAACTGCGCCATACTTGACAGAATGATAGTTATAGGTATTAATCCTTTAATCTAATACTCTGAGTCCAAATGTGGTATGTTATCACTTATAGAGCATTCACCATCACTTTACCTAGCCCCTCAAATTGAGTTTGACATAACGTGAATAAAGAAGAAACAAATACACCAGAATCCAGTCCCACCCTGAATCATCAACGACAGCACAGCGGGACAATGGAACAGTTATTTAATGCCGTCCAGGATCCTGTCTTTGTCCTGCGGCCGGATGGTATTATATTAGAGGTCAATGACGCAACCTTGCAAGCTGCACATAAAAGTAGAGCAGAAGTCGTTGGTAAAGGCATCTGTAAGATTGTTCAAGGGGGCAAATGGCCACACCGTAAATGCCCCCTCGAAGCATTTCTTAAAACCTGTACATCCCGAGTTGAAGAGACCAGGCTTCCCGGTCTCCATGGCGAATACTCCTTTATCATTTCTCCGGTGAAAGGACTCGATAGCAAGACTGATAAGATCATGCTCATTGCAAAAGAACTCACCCGGGACGAAAGCCGGAAACTTGATTCCATTCGAACCGCCAAGCTTGCAGCCATTGGAGAACTGGCTGCTGGTGTTGCCCATGAGATCAACAATCCAATTAACGGCATTATTAACTTTGCGCAGATTCTTATGGATAACTATGACCTTGACCTGAAAGGCATAGATATCATTAATAGAATCATGAAAGAAAGCAACCGGATCGCTACTATCACCCATAACCTGCTCTCCTTCTCACGAACCGACGACAGTAATCGGGAGCCTGTTAACCCGGTCGATATCATTGAAGAATGTCTCATTCTCGTAAAACATCAACTCAAAAAAGACGGCATTACATTAGAGACGACTTTCCCGGATCAGGATTTTCTTATCACTGCCGACTTTGGACAACTACAACAAGTGCTGATAAATCTTATCAGCAACAGTCGCTATGCCCTAAACACTCGTTACACTTTCAACGACCCAAATAAAATTTTAGAAATTCACTGTACTAAGGATTCCAGTGGGCCACGCCCCCTCTGCCGTATCACGGTGAAAGACCACGGAACCGGTCTATCACAATCTATACAGGAACGTGTCTTTGAACCATTTTTCACCACTAAGAAACCTGGAGAGGGCACCGGGCTTGGACTCGGTATCAGTTATGACATTATTAAAAATCAGGGGGGAGAGCTTCGGGTCAACTCCATCATTAATCAATTTACTGAAATGATCATTGAACTGCCCATTGAGTCCAGAATCCATGCAAGCTGAACTCTTTTCCTCACAGATTCTCATCGTTGACGATGAAGAGTCAATTCGCCAAACCTTTGAAATATTTCTCCATGCCGCTGGCTACCGTCATGTCACAGCAGTGGCCACCTTCAGTGAAGCCATTGCCACCCTGCAACAAACTCCCTACGACCTGATCATCAGTGATATTGTTCTTATAGGACCCTGCGGGACAGATCTTTTGAAAAAGGCACGAGAACTTGGAGTCAGATGCCCAATTGTGATGATCACAGGTTTTCCAAATATCAAATCTGCTACAGAGGCTGTCCGATACGGTGCCTTCGACTACATATCAAAACCCGTCAACAAGGATACACTTCTGCACTTTACCCGACAGGCACTCCTCCACTGGTCCCTTGAAAACAAGGCAGAGCACCTTAAGAAAGAAAACGAAAAATACCGTAGATATGTAGAAACAATATTTCGATCCGTTGGAGATGCAATCATCACCATTGATAAAGATATGCAAATAGTCCAGATCAATGAGACTGCTAAGGAATGGATAATGCCAGAGGGGGGGGACACTATCTCTGACCTCAGTCTGCTGACAGATGAGATCAGTATTGCCTTTCTTCAAGATGCCCGTAAGGTTCTGCAAGATGGAAAGGAAGTCCCAAAACACCTTATCGAGTGCCATACAGACACGGATAAAAGTAAATTAATCAGCCTCAACGCCTCACCTCTGCGAGGTGAGGATGATGAATTTCAGGGTGTTGTTATTCTTGCAAGGGACATGACCATCGAGGAGCTCTGCGAAGTCCATAAAACCAGAAACCGCTTCCACGGCTACGTGGGATCCTGTGAGTCCATGCAGGAAGTATATAGGATGATAGAGAACATCGGCAAGGTAGACACCGCAGTCCTTATCACAGGTGAGTCAGGTACGGGTAAAGAGCTGGCAGCGGAGGCCCTCCATGCTGAGAGCTCGAGGAGCCACAAACCCCTCATCAAGGTAGACTGTGTGGCAGTGTCTGAGACACTCCTTGAAAGTGAACTCTTTGGGCACCGCAAAGGGGCTTACACTGGTGCCGACAGGGACAGACCCGGCAGACTGCTCCAGGCCGATGGTGGCACCTTGTTCCTCGATGAAATTGGTGATATCAGCCCCAGAACCCAACTGCTACTCCTCCGATTTCTTCAAGAAAAAACCTTCACCCCCGTGGGACAAGATAATCCTATTAAAGTTGACGTCAGAATCATTGCTGCGACTAATGTTGATTTCCAGGAGATGGTTGCCGAAGGCAAATTCAGGGAAGATCTCTACTACCGCTTGAAAGTAATAGAGATTCGCCTCCCCCCTTTGAGGGACCGAATCCCGAGCATTGCACTTCTAGCCAACCATTTTCTTGAAATATTTCGCAAACGTCTTGGTAAAAAAATTGCCAGCATCTCAGATCAGGCCCTTGACTGTATGGCAAAATATCACTGGCCCGGAAATGTTCGTGAATTAAGACATGTTATGGAAAGGGCCTGTGTCCTGTGTCAAGACCAGGTTCTCCTTCTGAAACATCTACCCATTGAACTACAGAACCCGATTTCCGTCAAACCTAAGGAAACCATGGAGCCTGCGGCCCCGGAACGCCCGGAAGCGCATATCGAAAGTTTCCCACTGAACCCACAGTACCAGCGAGAAGATGAAAAAATCATCCAAGCACTGCGGCAGGCCAACGGTAACAGAGTCAAGGCTGCCAAAATTCTGGGTGTGGCACGATCTACACTCTATAGACAGATGCAACGCTACAAAATAGTAGAATAGCTCATAGCCAGTCAGCTTTCCCCTCACACCTTTCTCCACACTTCATTCCCCTCTTTTCCATTGCCCCTCAGCTAATTGAACCATACTGTCCCGCCATTGTCCCGCATTGGGACACATATGGGACGTTTATGGGACAGCAGCGGGACACAGTGAAGCACTCTGCCCCGCCACTACTATTGTCCCATTGTGTCCCGCTGAGTATTTCCGATATTTAGTTTTAGTCGTACTTACAGCATACTAACCCAAATATGCGCCAAAAAAATGCTGACCATCGACTTTCTGGCACGCATCATGCTACAAAGAGAGTACAGGGTGACGATCCGATAAGCACACGAAACGCAAAAACAACATAATGAGAATATTAATTTGACGGCCAACGAACACCTCCCGAACAAGGCCCTCACAACGAATAACTCACAAAGGAGAACCCACATGAACCAGGCAACCGCAAGCAAACAGCAGATCAATACACAGGCAACAATTGACACCAAAGCCAGTATCTCAACTGAAATAGACAAGGTTATCCTTGGTAGCGTTGCAGCCTTTGTAGGGGTTGTCGCACTGTGGAGCGTAGCTGCCTTGACGAGTGCCATGTTTCAAGCAGGTGGCCCCCTTCAGCTTGCCGGATCTTATTTCAAGGCACTGGCTGGTATGTGATCCGTCCTACCCATAAATGATAATTAGTAATTAGATATAAACTTCACCAACAACTATACGAGGGCATAACAATGCAGGAAACAGTACTCACCAAAGAAAAACTGAAAAGTAACACAATCGCCTCCACAACAAGCGCCGTCTCAACTGAAGTTGACAAAGTAATCGTTGGAAGTATCGCCGCATTCGCCGGAGTAGTAGGGCTGTGGAGCATAGCATGCCTCGCCAGCGCAGCATTCCAGTCAGGTGGTCCCCTTCAGCTTGCCGGTGGCTGGTTACATGCGATAAGCGGCATGTAATGTATCGCCCCGAACAAATGGTTTTTTGAGTTAGACAGGATTTACGCAGAATATGCCGGCTGGGTTTATACCCTCCCGGCATATTCTGCATACTTAAAATGATAGGATTTCCACCACCGATGGCTTGCATACATTTTTGTCGTTTCTTAGTACATACCATCACAGACTGATGCCATCCTACCTGCCTCAAAAGGTTGTTATAAAAGGCAACCCTCTCCCCTTGCAACGAACCCGCCGGGAAAACTAATCAAGAAACCATTTCTAAGGATCTGACTCGCTATGGCACTTATTGTTCGAAACCTGCTCGTCTTTTTTCTTTTTTCAATCCTCTGCCTTTTCCTGTCCCTCCTCTATTTTTTAGAGAACCGTTATCCCAGCATGGCATACAGTGAAGTCATTGAACGGATAAATAACAACCAAGTTACCCAACTTGAATTTACAGGAAACAACGTTGCATTTACAGATCGTGACAAACATACCTTTGTAACGACGGTTCCGGACGCTTCCAAGTTTCTCGAGAGAGTCCAGGGGAAGAACATCAAGGTTATTGTCAAAACAGACCGGTTCAATATTATATATATGACCATTATTTCAGGTTTTATTGTAATGCTGATCCTGGTTGCCTGGTGGTCTCTACAGCGTGCCAAAACGGCAAAAGATGAGGAAGAGGAAAGTAAATTTGCCAGTGACAAACTGGTCAGCCTCTCTGCAAAAGATCTCAAACTCACCTTCGATGATATTGCAGGTATCCCAGAGGCGAAAGAAGAGCTTGAAGAGGTGGTTTCCTTTCTAAAATCCCCAGAAAGCTTCAAAAAGATCGGAGCAACCATTCCTAAAGGTGTTCTTCTTCAGGGCCCTCCCGGAACAGGAAAAACCATGCTTGCCAAGGCGGTGGCAGGAGAGGCCAATGTTCCGTTCTATAGTTTTAGTGGTTCTGATTTTGTAGAGATGTTTGTCGGGGTTGGGGCCTCAAGGGTGCGAGATCTATTTAAAGAGGCAAAAAAGAATACGCCTTGCATAGTATTTATTGATGAAATCGATGCAGTAGGTGGCAGTCGTGCTGGAGGAGCCGCATCCGGAGGCCAGGAAGAGCGTGGCCAAACCCTGAATGCCCTGCTCGTAGAGATGGACGGCTTTGATAGCGAGGACACTATCGTGGTGCTTGCTGCAACCAACAGACCTGACATGTTAGACTCTGCCCTGAAACGGCCTGGTCGTTTTGATCGTCAAATTAACATCCTGGCCCCAGACGTCAGAGGAAGAATGAAGATCCTTCAAGTCCACGGCAAAAAGGTTTCCTTGGCTCCTGAAGTGGATTTTGAAGATATGGCGAAAGCCACTCCCGGATTCACCGGCGCAGAACTGGCCAACCTTGTCAATGAAGCCGCCCTGATGGCCGCCCGTAGGGGCAATGACCAGATCGTCAACGATGACTTTGAGAAGGCCCGCGACCGGATACTTATGGGGGTGGAACGCAAAGGGTTGGTCATGAGCGAAGCAAACCGCACAGTGCTTGCCTATCACGAAGCAGGTCATGGAGTTCTGGCCAAAAAACTGCCTCACTCAGATCCGCTGCATAAGATCACCATCGTCCCTCGGGGTATGTCTTTGGGCCAGACCCAGCAACTTCCCATCAGTGATCATCCAGCCTATTCTAAAGAATACCTGCGCAGCAAAATAACCGTCCTCATGGGAGGTCGGGCAGCTGAAGAACTTATCTTCAATCAGCAGACCACAGGGGCCCAAAGTGACCTCCTCACAGCCACCCAAATTGCAACAGATATGATATGCAAATGGGGTATGAGTAAAAATTTGGGTCCGCAAGCCTATGCAGTTGAGAACGATGGCTTTCTTGGTGGGGCTGGGAGCCGTCTCCTGATGGGCCCTGAGACAACGAGGCGTATCGACCAAGAGATCAACGAGCTTCTTAACAGCTGTTATGACGACGCCATCCGTATCCTTAAACATGAACAGTATCTCCTAAAAAGCCTTGCTGACATTTTGCTTCAGGTTGAGACTCTGGATGGTGAAGAGTTTGACATAATCGTTGATTGCAGCCTGAATAAAGAAGCGGCTGCTACCGACCAGGAGGAACAAGACTACGGTTCATGCAATGTCAGAGATGACAGCACCAAGTCTCGAAACAGTGGGGGGCATGATGAGATCTCTGCGTAGGCTCAGTTCCATAACATTTTTGGGAAGTACTATCCTCCTCGCTCTCCTCATTATAACTGGCTACTCCCAGAACAGGGTGATGGGCGATTATAGCGCCATCGTAAAAGAGAGTGAGAGTACCATTTTCCTCTACTCCACAATCCGTGAGCAGACCACTGTTGGGCTCCTCTCTAAAAACCCCTCCCAGATACTTGCCGCAGCCAGGGAGATAGAGCAACTTCAGGGCAGATATACGAGTATGCTTGATAACCATCTCATTCCCAGCGAGTACAAGCTCTCCTTTTTAAAGGAAATCGACCTGGAACAGATCGTTATAGAGCTGAAAATGATAGCCGATGACGTCACCAATATGGAACTCACTCTAAAGATCCAGAGTCAGTTGCGAAAGATAAACAATCAGTTCCTGAAATTTGACCGTATCGTCATCGCCGAGATGAAAAATCGGGTGATGTACTTCCAGAAAAAAGCCCTGATCCTCATGGGCCTCATTATTTCCCTCACCAGTTTCACTCTGATTATCCTCTATAAAAAATCGGTAAAACCCCTTATAAGCCTAGCCCAACAAAGTAGTGCCAGTCTTGAAGATTATAGTCCCCTTGAGCTTGACAATATTCGCAGTAGTAGTATTGAAGTCAGGGTTCTTATCGATTCCTTTAATCAGTTGCTCATTGACCATGAGGGGCCCGCCTCCCCTTCTCCCCTTTCTAACCAGAGAGAGGCTGAGCTCTCCACCCTCGTCAATGAGGTTACAAATCGTCTTAATGGAATTATTAATTACTCACAACTGCTTGCCGACTCGTACGAGGGAGATGAGGGGAGCAATGAGCAGAAGGAAATACTTAACAAGATCATCACAAGTGGTGAGAAAAGTGCTGTTATTTTACAGCAGAGCCTACATAGGGGAGAAACATGAGCCGCAAAGATTCAAAGCATGGGAGTAATTCCAGGGAAACAGGTGATAAGATATGGAACCGTTTCATGAAATGTACCTGGCAGACCCCGCTTGGTTTTGTGGGATTAGGACTTACCACGGTATTTGTCACCCTGATCATCCTGGGACTGATAGGCCACCTCAGCGGATTGGTGAGTAATCGCTATATTTCCATTTTTACCTTTGTCTTTTTCCCGGTAATGATGCTATTTGGCATGGCCCTTATCCCCATCTCTTACTTTTTCAAGCAAAAGGAGTGGTTTAAGGACAGTTTTATCAACACAGAACACCTCAAAATTGACCTCACTGACAGACAACACCGCAAGGGGATTTTTGTGTTTTTGGTGCTCGCGGTTGTGAATGCCACCGTCTTGATGCTGATTGTTTACGAGGGCTATCGTTTCACCGATTCCTCCTATTTTTGCGGTGTGGTTTGCCATCAGGTAATGGATCCTGAATACACAGCCTATCAGCGCTCCGCCCATGCCAAGGTCCCCTGTGTCTCCTGCCACATCGGTCCAGATGCTGGTTGGTATGTGCAGTCAAAACTATCCGGGCTTAAGCAGGTCAGGGCCATTATCAAAGGTGAATATAGCCGCCCTATCCCCACAATGACCCAAGATCTGCGACCATCCAGGAAAACCTGTGAATCATGCCATTGGCCTGAAAAATTCCACGGCAAAAAAGTTAAGGAATTCATAAGTTTCACCAACGACGACCAGACCAACCCTAAGATCCAGGAAATAGCCCTGCATATCGGCGGACGCAATCCGGTTACTGGTGAGTTCGAGGGCATTCATTGGCATATCAGCCAGGATGTCAAAGTCGAGTACCAGCCGCTCGATCATGAACGTACCCGTATAGGACGAGTCAGAGTAACCAAACCAGGCGGGATTATAGAAGAATATACAATCGACGACACCCTGTCAGTAGATGGCATGATCCCAAAATGGCGCACCATGGATTGTGTCGACTGTCACAATCGTCCAACCCATGTCTTTGACAATCTTGAAAGTATCGTTGACTTCGGTCTCTATTCCAAAAAGATCAGTCCCCTCATCGCCGGGATCAGGGAAGACAGTATCACGGTCCTGCAAACGCAGTATGTGAGCAGGAATGCGGCCGCAGAGCATATCGCCACAGACCTGATGCAACAGGTTACAAAACGCCATGGCAAGGATTTCTCGCTACAACATAAAAAGGAGATCCTCACCTCGGGATCTTTTTTGCTGGAGGCCTACCTCAATAACGTCTGGCCTGAGATGCGAGTCTCCTGGGGAACCTATCGCCGGCACATTGGACACAAAGACAGTGAGGCAGGCTATGGCTGTTTCCGCTGTCATGATAATAAGCATAAAAGCAAAAACGGTAAAGTCATTCGACAGAGTTGCAATCTCTGTCACGATCAGCCATACAACTCGAACACACCACTATAAAGGGGCGTAGATGAAAATTGAACAATTAAAACAACAGACAAATGAGGGAGTAGACTCTGTAACTTCCGAGGAGAGACGACGCTTTCTGAAACTGGGCTTGACTGTCACCGGGGTTTTTCTCGGAGGTACTGTCCTTTCCCTCACCCAAAATGCTAAGGCACAGAGCGGCATCCGTAACGGCAAGATCCTGGCCTCAGACTCGCCCTGCAAACCGCATTACACCATGGTTATCCGGGAACGACACTGTATCGATTGCGAAAAGTGCCTTGAGGCCTGTAGGGAAACTAATCATGTCTCAGAACATGGTTACCGAACCACTATTCTTGAACGCAGCCTTCCCGTCACCCCGAAAAAACGGGAACGGGTCTTTATGCCCATCCTCTGCAACCACTGTAACAAACCACCCTGTGTGAGTGTCTGTCCCACCAAGGCCACCTTCAAGGATCCGAACAACGGTATTGTACGGATGCATATCGAAAAGTGCATCGGATGCAAGACCTGCATGGCTTCCTGTCCTTATGATGCCCGTTTTTTTGACGAAGAGATCCGGGCCATAAACAAGTGCGACTTCTGTTTCGAAACCAAACTCAAAGAGAGTAATGGCAAGACAACTGCCTGTGCCTCCGCCTGTCCTGCAAATGTACGTGTTTTTGGTGACCTCACAGATCCGGACACTGGTGCCTACAAACTTATTCACACCCCAGGCAAGGTCTTCTGGGTACTCCGTCCTGAAAAGGAAACATTCCCCAACGTCTTTTATGTGGAAAGCTGAGACACGTTAATGAATAAAAAAACAACACATTACTTTCACCCCCCCTTTCAACTGACAGGATTAGTATTATGAATCTCGATCAAGGAATTAAAGATAAGTTTTTTACATTTGGCCCCCAGGAAAAGATTTTTGTATTACTGGCCTTTATGAGTGGCATTGGGCTTTCCTTTGGATTGCACTCCCTCATCGTCGGTCATGACAGTACCTTTGGAACAACCCGGGAGGTGCCGTGGGGACTCCTTGTCACTCCTTATTTCTTTTTTGCCTGTACCTCCACCGGACTCTGTATTGTTGCTTCACTGGGGCAGGTTTTTCGGATCAAACCTTTTGAACCCCTTGTTACCCGCACCTTGTTCCTGGCACTGATTACCATGGCAACAGGACTTATGTGTATCACCCTGGAACTTGAGAACCCGTGGCGGGTACCTTTAAACGCTGTACTTTCCCCTCACCCCACCTCGAACATCTGGTGGAAGACTGCAATTTACAGTCTTTATATGATCTTTATCGTCTTTGATCTCCTGTCACTCTATGTAAAGAAAAACAAGAGAGCCAGAATATTCGCAATCTTGGGTCTCATCGCTGTAACCATGGGAAATCTTAATATGAATTCCGACATGGGAATACTGGGTAGCAGAGGATTCTGGAGTGAAAACTATATGCCACTCTACATCCTCTCCATCTCCACCCTCGCCGGTTGCGCAATGGCACTGCTCTTTACCCAAATCGCTGCACTTTTTAACAGAGAATCCTTAACTGAAGACATGAAACAGGCTCTGATAAGCACAGGTAAGGTATTTTTGGTCATACTCCTTATCCTCCTCTACTTCACTGGTGTCAAGGTGATGAGTGGATTCTACCCTCAGTTTGCCACGAACCCGGAGGCCATGTTTCTTCTGGTTAAAGGCCACTTTGCAGATAACTTCTGGATAGGTGAGTTCTTTCTGGGCGTTGTTTTTCCAATCCTCCTTATCCTCATCAGTAAAGGAAAGAACAAGGGGGTGCTGGCATTGGCAGGTATTTCGTGCCTTGTGGGTTGTTTCGTACTCTTTTACGACATGGTCGTTGTGGGACAACTTATTCCCCACTACTACCAGTACAATGTGGTTGGACTTCCTAAGTACTACTCATACACCCCCAGCCTCCATGAAGTCATGATTACTGCCGGAGCATTCTTTTTCTTCTTCACCGCCTTTGCTTTTGGTGAGATATTCTTTAAGAAGATCAATTTTGGAAGGTAGCTTTAAGACTGTCTAAAC
>CAYWMZ010000029.1:0-11363 GCA_964459485.1 uncultured Desulfocapsa sp.
CGGGTGGCGTGGAGCAGGAGCCAGAAGACGGTGAAATCGACATACAGCTCTTCCTCAAAAATACGGGCAAGGTCGATCTCCACATAGGCAGGCCTGGTCATGGCCGGGTTGTCACGCAACAGGCGTAGAACCATACCGTTACTGACAATAGCCCACAGGCAATGATCTTCGGCATTGAGATATTCCTGGAGCAGTCCGGCGGGAGAGCGTTTGCGGCCTTCCTCGCCAAAGCGGGGATCTCCTACTTCAAGGGGCTGGTCGGCACCTGTCAGGACAAAGGGGACGGAACCGTTAAAAGCGGTATGGGTAATGGGAAAAGACCGTTCGCCAATGTTGACGGTATTGGATTTATCGATTTGAAAATCCAATACTCTGCTCAACAGTGGCAGAAGCCATTCGTCCACGGTAACAGTAAGCGGATCAAGGTCATCACGCTTCTGCAGATCAACAAACTGCTGCCAGCGGGCCTGGGCAATACGCCAGTAGCGTCCCAGTTCATCGCTGAGCTTCAACCCTTTTTCAATGGCATACTCTTCTGGTTTCTGACCCGGGAGCTGGTAATGGCGAAGATGGGTCAGCAGGGAAGATGAAAGCAGGCCGCCGGCAATTTTGATGGATTCAAGGCCGGTATCGTTTTTATTTTTTTTCATGGGTAATCGTGTTTTCACCACAGAGAACACAGAGTTCACAGAGTTTTTTTTCTTTTTTTCAGTTCTCTGCGCCCTCTGTGGTAATTTAAAAGATCCTATATCTTAAACCGCTGAATACCATCCACCAGCCTTCTGACATTGAAGTTGATCAACAGGCCTGTTTCCACCTTTGCCAATTTCATGTAGGTGAGTATTTGAGCCCGGTGAATATCCAGTATTTTCGATAGTGCCTTCAACTCCAGAATCAAATTATCATTAATCAATAAATCGACCCGATATCCACAATCCAGCTGAATATCCTTGTAGTTTACCGGGATTGGCCATTCCATTCTAAACGGAATATTCTGAATCGTGAGTTCATGGGCCAGACATTGCTGATATGTTGATTCCAGCAAGCCAGGGCCTAAAGCGCGGTGAACTTCTATGGCGCAGCCGATAATTTTCTGAGTCAACGGGTCCTGATTCATTATTCATCCTTTTTTGCACCACAGAGAGCACAGGGAACACAGAGATTTTTTTATTTTCTTTTTTCAGTTCTCTGTGCGCTCTGTGCCCTCTGTGGTTAAAATAATTTCACATCCGGCACCAGAACATATACGCCCATGACATCGACTGGGAGTTGTGGAAAGACACTATATGTTCCACGGGCCTCAGCTGCATCCCTGACCCGGCGGTGATCCGCAAGCAGCTCTTTTGATCGCTGGTCGGCAAGTTCTCCAAAGATTTTCTGGAAATCTGGCAACTGGTCCAGGATGCTTTCCAGTTCTCTTGTGCGGCGCTCCGGCTCCATATTTTTTGACACCTTGGTCTGCATGAGAGCCAGGGCTTCTTTTTTGTCCAGCAGCCTGGGGGTTGCTGCGCCTTCAATGGCAAGTGCCAGAGCTTCTTCGGCCAGCATCTCCCGACTCTGTTTTGCCCGTTTGATGACCAGCCGGTTCCGGAGGCGGAGCAGAATGACTATGGTTTTGGTGGAAACAGCCTTGGTAAAAATTGCTCCGGCCCGTGCAACAAGATCATTCTTTTCACCACCCATGGCCTGTTCCGCCACAAAATCGGCCAGGTGACTGACCAGGGGATGGGTGCGGTGAATAAATTCCGCACCGGGGCTGGAAACCGGATAGACAAAATCAATTTTCTGCAACTTGAGCAGGCCGCTGGTTTGCAAACGTTCTTTGACTTCACGGGGCAGGTGATTCAATGGTGCATGCCAGCCGCCTTTTTTAAGTTTTTGCAGGGGTGCGCCCAACCGTTCGCAAGACCTGACAACAAAGCGCTCTACATCCTTTTCTGTGCCAAGGACGGCAAAGGCCTTTTCCCATTCCGGCATGACCTGCTCGGGCTTTAAACGATTCTGGGCAAATATGGTGCGATGTTGTTTCGCCTTTTCCCTGGCTGACTCCCACTTGGCATCCAGTTCTTTGTCGATGGTATCAAGAGCCTTTTCCTGATCTTCAAAAAGCGACATCTGGCGGGCACCCGGGTGGGCAGTTCTGCGTTTTTGCAAAAGAACCGTGTTCATAATTGCCTGGGTAATACGATTATTGTCTTCCGGCATGGGGACACTGACACCCAAAGTCTTTCGAATCCGTTCTGCTTTACGCAGGATAACCTGGAGTACGGCTCCGTCAATGGGGTTATCCTCACCATAGAGCATCAGGGCTTTAACGGTGTCTGCCTCTTGACCGAATCGGTCCACTCTTCCTTCCCGCTGTTCATGGCGGGTGGGGTTCCAGCTCAGGTCATAATGGATGACTGCGGTAAAAAACTCCTGCAGGTTAATGCCCTCGGAAAGACAGTCGGTGGCAACAAGCAGAGGCGGTTTGTTGCTGTGGCGAAGGGCCATTATTTTTTCTTCCCGCTCTGCCGGAGTTAGTTCCCCGGTGATGGTAAGAACTTCATGATCTTTGAATTTGCGGCTCAGTTCTTCGCCAAGGTATTTGGCTGTGGCGATATAGCGGCAAAAAATGACTGGATAATATTTTTCAGTCAGAATCTCCGTGAGGGCGGTCTTTAATTTTTTCAGTTTTGGATCCGCACCACTCTTGAGCCCTCGGGCCTTGTCAATCATTGCGGAGAGAAGTTGCACATCTTCATCTAAGGCAGCACCGGGTTCAATATCATCGCTGCTCAGGCCCAGATCATCCGAACCATCCAGGACAGTGGCGGCCCCCTGTTCTTCAAGCTCCCGGATTGCATCCTCTTCGTTTTTGGCGTTATCATCTATGGTGTTATCCAGTCTTGTCTGTAACGCTCTTACAGCCGCCTGGGGAGAAGATGAAATACAACGAAGCAGGGCAAGGGCGGCCCACCAGTTCATTCTCTGGCGCAGGCTGCCCTCTTCCTCACGCTCCACAAGTTCACGGGCATAATCAAGGACTTCCTCAAACAAAGCGCCCCAGGCCCCTGTTAACCTGTACGTGGCCTCTGCTGTAAAGCGATCCGGGAAAAGCTTACCCTCCTGCCATTCCTTAATATCCTGACGGCGGCGTTGGATAAAATGATCAGCCAGCTGTCTGCGGAGGGGATGATCCGCGCCGCTGATCTCTTTGAGGGCGGAAAAGTCGGGTTTAAGTAGGCTAAGGAGATTGTAAAAGGCTTCTTCATTACCGCTGTGGGGGGTGGCGGTTAAAAGAATGAGATGACGCTCAGGATTTGTAGACAGATCCTGCAAAAGTTCGAAGCGCAGTTGCCGTCCCTTGCCGGAGCGTGAACAGGTATGGGCCTCATCAACAATAACCATTTCAGGGCATTGTTCGGCAAAGGCATCTCTTCTGTTCTTGTTTTTGATATAATCCAGACTGACAATGGTGAAAGGATATTCAGAGAATATTGAACTTCCTGCCGGGATCCCCCGTTCCAGGCGGGTTGCGGTATTGGTGCGGACAATTTCAGCGTCGATGTGAAAACGGTCACGAAGTTCTTTCTGCCACTGTTCGCAAAGATGCGGGGGACAAAGTACGGCAAGGCGGTCAACTTCACCACGATCAATGAGTTCGCGAACAATAAGCCCTGCCTCTATAGTTTTACCAATACCGACATCATCGGCGATCAACAGCCGTAACGTCTCAAGTTTCAAGGCCATCATCAGTGGAACAAGCTGATAGGCTCTTGGCTCAACAGCAATGTTGCCAAATGACCTGAATGGGCCGGCTCCGTTACGGAGTTTAAGCATCAGGGCATCACGCAATAACAGCCCTGCTGACTGGATGCCAGCCTGCTCTGTTGTAGGGGGCGGAAAGGTCGCTTGAGTGACGGGCTGTTGTTCTAGAGGAGTATATAGAATCGTACGAGTATCCTCACCACTACCGATTGGCCGCAGGTGGAGAATATCGTTCTCGCTTTGGGGGAGAACAACCCATTCCCTGCCGCGGGCACTGACAATACTGCCAGGTTGAAAGGCAGCCTGGTTCATGAATTGCTCCTCCCAAACAGATCAGGATAGTTCTCAAAAATGTCCTTCCATTCATTCTTTTCTTTTGGAAAGCGAATAACAATAATTCCTTTGCATTCAAGTTTACTGGTCAGGTCAGCATCAATTTTTTGTTGGCTTGGCTGTTCATGGTGAGGGCCATCGACATAAATGACCGCCTGTGGCTCGCGATACAGATAATCTGGCCGGGTGTTAAATTGTTCAAGAGTTAGTTGGGCCTCATCTGGCAACCTGTAATTGTGTTGTTTTACATAGCTCAGCCAGTCCTGTTCCAGGCTGGAGTTTGACAGACGGCTCAAATGTTCAGTCTGCTCATTGTGGCTCCGTCCACCTCCACCACTCTGTACACTGGCGTTAGTAAGCGCAATCAGGAGATCAAAAACCTCCTGATTGCGCCGATCAAGAAGCTCATGATCCGGCTGATTATAATAACTGAGCAGGCAGCGATAACAGCCTGCTTCACAATTATCATTGGTATTGCTCGTCTTCACATCCGACTCTTGCCATGTGGGGGTTGGTTCGTAATGACAGATACGTAAAGCTCGGTCAGCGACTCTTGCCAGAGCAGTTTTATCGGAAACCAGCCTGGTGAGAACTCCGGCCCCGCCTTCGGCTGCCTCGTAGAATAAAATGGCATTACGTTCATCCCGATGGGGTAATGGTTCCACCATCAACTCAGACTCTTCGATCTGGAATTCTTCTTCAATGCCACGTTTCAAGGCCACCTGCAGGGTTGTTATGACCTTTTCATCAAGGAGAGACGCGGGCTGCAGAATTAAAACATTTCTGCGATCTTCTACATAAGGGGATATTCGCTGGATGCAGCGTTCTTCTTTTTCGGCCGCATCATTTTCATCCACCGGAGCCTGTTCATCTTTGCTCCAGAAGCCGGTGGTGGTATCAATGTTAAAACCATGGATGGATTTTTCCTTACGGCGTCGCCAACCAAGGTTAATCCGCCATACAGTGGCAGCCGGTGCATACTTGAGGGTAAGCAGTGTACAGTCTTGATACATCACCTCGGCAGAGAGTACTCGAAGTTGATTATCTGCTTCAGCGAATTGGACGGTGGTGTGCATTTCATAGCCTTGGCGGGTTCTCTCTTCTTCATCGCTGGTGATTCGTAACACTCTCTGGGTGCTAACATTTTCAACGCGATAAAGATTGTCAATGCGAAGGCCTCCATCGATTTCCGCATTACATGCCCGGCAGCGTTCATCTTCCAACTGACGACGAAAATGACCATATCCGCAATTTGGACACAGCCTGGCCTCTTCGGTGGATAAACCTACCTGCTCCACGGCCTGTTCGCCACGAACTCCAAGAATGACCTTTTTCACCCGATATTGACTGCCTTCGTGATAAATAAGACTTAAAGGGCCAAATTCTGAAATCCCGAGAAAACGGGGACGGGCTAGGAAACTATCCCTGCCGATTTTTCCACGTCGGGCAGGCATGTAGGCAAGTAAGGGCAGGCGAGGAAAATTATAGCCTGGCAGAAACCCCTGACTGGCCAGAAAGCGATAGGTGGAAAAATCAGAGTTAGCCTGGGAGCGGGCATTAAGCAGGAGATCAAGCTGTGTTCTGGCTTCCCCGTATCTCTTGGCAGCCGCCTTTCGTTCACGTTCGCTGGCTGCGGGGTTACTGTTTATTTCATGGGCTGCCTGAAGCTGTTTTTGAGTCGCTGCATAGAGATCACGCCAACGGTCAAGGGCGCGATTGAATTGGTTAAAGGCTCCGGTAACACGTTTTTCCAGCCACATTACCATGGCATCTTCCAGGGAACCATTGGTGCTGAGCCAGATTCCCCGGGCTGCCGGGAGTTCATCCGACAACATACGAAGCAAATTTAACCCACGTTTTGCGGTTCTGTCTTGGACATCGGGTGTGTCCATCTGATCGGCAAAATCCGGTAACACAGGCATTGAGTCTGCTTCCGTCATCTCTAGCATATCATTGACTGTCCTGGGTAGAGCTTTGCGTGTTTCATTGAGCCAGACAGCATGGAGATGGCTGGCAACAAGATCTTCATTGGCAAGATCAAGGGTGGGTGGGCTGACATGACCATGCACCATTTTTACTGGGTCCTGGAAAAAATATTGATCATGTGGACTCATGGCCGCGCAATAGGTAAGAACCAGTGCTGGCTGACCAGACCTGCCTGCCCGACCACTGCGCTGGGCGTAGTTGGCAGGAGTTGGAGGAATGTTCCGCATATAGACAGTATTTAAGGTGGCAATATCAACACCCAGTTCCATGGTTGGTGAGCAAAACATAGTCCTCAGTGTTGCTTCTCGAAAACGTTCTTCCCGCTCTTCTCGTTGAGCTGGAGCCACCTGGGCGGTATGTTCCCGTGCTTCCAGTTCAAAGAGCGTTCGCTTGCTGTTTACCAAAAGTGTTGCAACATTCTGGTATAGAGCCCGAAAATAGGGGTTGTCTGCTGAGTATGGCTGCAAGGATGTTTCCTGGTTACCATCTTGTGCAGGACGCCATTGCAGGAATTCCCCTATCAGTTGATATCCTTTGAGCTCTTTATCTATTTCGATCTCTTCAAGCAGACCATAGGTTAAAAGAACCTTAAGCAGACTATGGATAAGCTCTGGATAATTTTTTTCTTTAATCTGGCCAATTAAATGGGCATCTTCACCCCATGATGAAGGGCGTTTTAAAGCCTGACCGAGGGTGGAGCGGGAAGAGCCGGAGAGCAGGTTAAATTGCCGGCGCATGGATGGCGGTTTTGGGTGAGGCAATAAAATACAGGCCTCTTGGAGCATTTCATCTTCAGTGAATCCCCATGGTTCTTTAAGATATTGAAAACTCTGGTTCTTGATTTGTTCCTGATAAATTGGGTCAAGGAAGCGGCTTTTGATACAAAGACCACGGCGCATGGTATCAAGGAGAAGTCGTAAAACTTGCTCTCTTACTGCAGGACTGACTTGCGCCAGTTCCGTGTAAGGTAGGCCCTCCCATTCCGGCTGGTCTTCACATAATTCCTGCAGGCCTTCGTAATCAATGCTCAACAGACCCAACTGTTCGAGGTTTGGATTATTATAACGCCAGCCGCGGCGTAAATCGAAATAAAGTCTGTAACCAAGGACGCTACGCATGGTTTCTTCAGCACGGCGACGGCCTGGCCCTTTTGCATTAGGATTTTCCAGAAAATCATCACCAAAGGTGTCGAAGCCAAGTTGCTTGAATACCTGCTGAGCGATAACGCTGTCAGTCAGGTACCCTTCGGGAGCATTGTTCACCGCGGAAAGCAACGCTCCGCGTAAGAGGAGAATCTGAACAAAATCATTAAAATGACCTGCCTGCAGAGAAGCGTCTTGCCGATTGTCGGTGAAGCCGAGAAGTTTTTTCGCATCCTGCGGAAGTTCGGTATCCTTTTCCAGCATATAAGTCAAAGCGGATATAGCCAGCACTGTTGTAGCAGAAGAACGCCCTTCACCACTTAAGCCAGTCACACGAATTGCATCTCGCCCTCTGGCTGCATGGGAGACTCCACAGCCCAAACAAAACCTGAAGCTGCCAGGAATAAACCAGCCTTGAGCGCCACTGGATGAAATTGTGCCGTTTGATTCAACATATTTCTTTTGAGGGCGATATTTTTTATAATTGCTTTTTACTCTGTAGCCACCTTTGTGCTCTTCGATCCAGTTTTCCGGGTAATTTTCTGGATCTACATCGTTCCAGATTATATCCGGATCAAACATAAAAAAACCGAAATCCGCTTCATCCTCGTCATGGGATCGGTCATCAATGTCTCGTGGGTTCAAAACAGGTGTCCCATCCTCAATAGAATGCCAGACTGGGTGGTATTCTTGTCCGCATTGACGGCAAAAATGAACACTGAAAAACCGTTTTTCCCTGTCTCCTGGAAGAAATTGCTGCCCGGTCAGGTCAAAACTTCTTTTGGATGCTGGTTCAAGGGTAGAATAAAGGGTGTTAGCGCCTGAAATAAATTGATGCAATCGAAAGGCAAATAAGGGCTTGTCGTGATTATCACGACATTGATAAGCGGCCAGTAAAAAGTGTTGCAAATATTTTTCACATACCTCCAGGGAAAGCCCACTTTCCGTAGCTAATTGTTGAGCAGCATCTTTTATCGTCTGGGGGTGGGCGCGTACCCAGCGGTCTTCCTCCCAGCTAATGCCCAAAGTTAACTCTACCCAGGCTGAAACAGGGTGCTCCCTAAAAGCCTTAAAATCTGTTGTGTCTGGCAAGTCGCACTGGATAGCCTTGGCAAGCTGAGAACCTGTTGGCTTGCTGGGATGTGGCGTCTGGCGTTGCAAAGTCTCTGTTATAATATTTTCAGGTTTTACAGAGGCTCCAAAAAGTTTGGTGGCAACTTCTGCAACTGCCTCGTTTCTCGCCTGCAGGGTTCCTTCACTTGCCATGGTTGCCGAGGTTCCGATACACAAGACATCCTTATTCAGGGCTTCCCGGACACGCCGGACAAGCATGGCCACATCAGCCCCCTGCCTGCCCCGGTAGGTATGCAATTCGTCCAACACTAAAAAATCGAGTCCTTTGGCTGATTTCATGACAGTGCGATCAAGATCATCCTGCCGAGTCATCAGCAATTCCAGCATCATGAAGTTGGTCAGGATGATATCCGGCGGCATGGAAGCCATGGCGTGCCGTTCTTCCTGACTTTCCTGGCCAGTATAACGGCCATAGGTGACTGGTTTGTCTTCACCATAATGACCCAGAAATTTATCCAATTCTTCCAGCTGGCTGTTGACCAGGGCATTCATTGGATAGATGATGATAGCCTTAATAGAGGGGGGAGAAATTTGTTTTGACTTGAGAATGTGGTCAATGATGGGGAGCATGTAAGCAAGAGACTTCCCGGATCCCGTACCTGTAGTGAGAACATAACTATCACCGTTTTGGGCAATATCTACGGCCTCAGACTGATGCTTATGGAGCTTGGCTGAGATGCCCGGAGAACCGGTTTTCCTGTCAAACCGAAAAATATCTTGGCAGGTTGGGTGGAGTTTTCCGGCAGCAACGAGTTGCTCTACGTTTTGGGCTGTAACAAAAGAGGGGTTAAGTTGAATAAGAGGAGCTGGCCAGTAGTGACCTGAGTCATACTGACTGGTGACAAAATCCTTAATGTCTACAGCTTTAATTTTTGTAAAGCTGGTTGTGAAGGATCTGTAATTATTTACGACATTGTCGCGATATTGAAATACATTCATGATTAAATGCCTTTCAGCTCCTTACGGTTTATTATCTTTTGTCATGCACGCTGTTTCTTGTTTATTCAAGGTATAGCCGATTTGTTTATTCTGTCAGCCTGGCAATTTCTTCTTCTATCTCATCAATCACTCGATTCAGAATAAAGGAATTCATGCTATAGGGGGTTCGCTGGGCGATGAATTTCAGTTTCAGGTAGAGGGGTTCGTCGATCCTGAGTGGTAATGTTTTTTTCACATCCTCTCGGACCTGGGGTTCTTCCCATGGATAGATCTCATTTTTTTTGGTATTTTTTTTCCCTGCACCGGCTGCAAACTTTTCAAGGTCTCGGTCTTTACTCATTTTCGGGGTTGAACGAAGTGGAGTTTTCTTTTTAGTTGCCACAGTAGACCTCTTTGTAGAGTTGGTTCATTTCAGCTGCTGCTTTTTTATCCAGTTTCCATTCGACAACGGACAGGCCATCCCGGCCAGATTTGCGAAAGGAAATGCGATCCCGGAGGACGGTATCAAGCAGGGCCAGATGTTGGAATTCTTCTTGTCGAAAAAATTCACGTGTTTCCTGGTCTTCCCGGACAGCGGGATTTGTGGATACCCGGTTGAGCACAATGGCAGCTTGCAGGTTCTCGTTTAATGCTTGTGCCATTTCCACAAGCTCATCCATTTGTCGGATGGTCCAGATATCAAACTGAAAGGGCTGAACTGGAATATACGCTTGGTCACAAACACCAAGGGAATAACGCAGTTCCATGGAATCCCGGCCGCCGGCATCAATGACAATTTCATCATATCGCTCTGCCAGGTCATGCACCTGTGAAGCCAGACCTTTGCCAAATTTCTGTACACAAGCGATCCGAGGTTCTATCTCTGTGTCCTCCCGGACGGTTGCCCAGAAGGAGGCTGTTCCCTGCCGATCTGTGTCCAGCAATAAAACATCTTTTCCCTGCAGTGCCAACATGGCCGCCATGTTGGTTGCCAGGGTGGTTTTTCCGGTGCCGCCTTTTTCGCCGCCGAATAATACGATACTCATATATCTATTCCGTATTGAATTGTACAATTACATCTTAATCTATACTGAATGATATGATATCATTTTTTGGAAATTTTGCAATAACCTGAACATAAAAAAAGCCGTCCCCCGAAGGAGACGGCTGCGGTTAGTGGGTGAATGGATTTCAGGCGGCAATAGGCGAAAGGCTGCTATCAGCCTGCTTCAACTCGGCCATCTTTTCGGTCAGTACCCAAAGTGCTTGGTTGAGCTTGATATTTCGATCAAGCGCCTTGACCGGCCGGGTGGTTGTTCTTCTCATCCGGCCGTTGCTGCCTCTGGTGGAACCTTTGAGGCCGCCACGGCAAATATTTTCCTGGACCACGTTAAAAACGCTCCAAAGATCATGGCCTTTATCATCGTATCGCCGTTCCTCAAGTAACTGCTGTGGCTGGATCGGAGCCTGTTCTGGTTCATCATAAACCAGACTGTGAGCAGCCTGGGCAAACACGCCTCTTTCGTCCGGGGTCATCTCGATAACCTTCATTTCGTCAACCCGGTCAGCAATAATACCTGCAGCAGAAGCAATCTCTCCTGCCGAATGAACAAAATCATCCGGCTTGAACCCGATATGCCTGTGGTTGAAGTTGGCAAATTTCGAGGCCACCATCAGACCGTTGCCGCAGACCTTTCGCCAGATCGAGGCAATCAGCTTGAAGGCACAGCCACGGTCATGGGAATTATACAGAACCAGGTCAACCCGTTCGCCGTCAAACGAAAGGCCGTTCTTGGCAAAACGGATCAGGTGCCGCTGGTATCCTTCCCGTCTGGCAACACGGACTGCACTCTGCTCTGCATGGATGGGAAACCATCCTGCGTCACGCAGTAAATCCACGGCTGTCAGAGTCGGCACGAATGAGTAGCGTTTGGAAACGCCATCAATAGGTTCAAAGGAACCGGCTGCAGGGGCGAAAGTTACAATCTGGTCGTTGCTTAAAGGTGTAGGTGCTGTCATGGTCTTGTCTCCTGTATTCTTTTTATAAGCGGGGACAAGACACCACTCCCGTCAGGGGCAGGCTTGCCCCCTGTTTGGGGA